>CAZOKS010000026.1:0-13876 GCA_964580745.1 uncultured Methanosarcinales archaeon
CAGAACCTTCTGGTACCAAAGAAAGCAATATAACGGTTACTGCAGAGATGGATTAGGGCTGTTAATTAAATTCAGCATGTCAATATTTGTGAACACTTTAACTTCTTTTTGTTCTTTTAGATGTTGATCGTGAGTCCAGATTCCAGCTGAATGGGTAGCAATACAACATGCAAGATAAGGAATGTCTTTTGGGTCTGATATTTTAGATTTTGCTTGTTTAATTTTCTTCTCATACTTTCCTTTAGGAATTATTGTAATCCTTTCAAATATTAGAGAAAGTAGCACTTCAAATTCTTCATTAGATATGTTAATCTTTTTTAAGAATTTTTTTATGTTTCTTAATTTCTTCTTTCACAAATTCAGGAGAGATAAAATCAAATGTTTCGTTAAACAATAGACTTCTTGTAGTGCTGTCTTTTAATAAAGCAGCTATAATTCTGTTGCTATCTACAACAACCATCATTTTAGTAACCCATGCTTTTTAGCTACTTCGCGATTGATTTTCTCCCCAAATGCTAATGTATCTTTTTCCGTTAATTTACTATTAGATAAAATTTTATCCATGAGTTCTACTTTTCTAGCGTGATTCCATAAGGCCTGCCTGGCAATCTCACTCCATTTGATTTCGCGATGTCGCTTCATTATTTCGTGGAGGTCTTCAGGCACAGATAATGTCATATTGGTCATATATATAACCTAAGTACTTATAAGTATTGTTACTTATTTATATTTCTTCTCTTTTTCATAGTAAGCCCAAAACGCATTCACAAAAAAGGAGTGGTTGTTAATGATTATATGGTTTTCTTGAATCTCCTTTATTAACTCTTCATGCTTATTTAGGGCCTTAAAAAAGGTTTTCTCGTTCATTTCGATTATATGAGGAGGATTTGGCAATAATTCTGTGTTTATTATATCTTCTTTGTTTGTTATAATAAGCAAGTCAATATCAGAATCTTTATAGGCATTAAACTTGGCAAAACTCCCAAAAAGAATGATAGGGGAATTTGATAATACAGATTTGAAGAATATCTTAAACTCAGGGTATTCTTCAAGGAATAGAGAAGACATAAAGATTTCAGTCCTTTGAACATAATGCTTAGTGTGAATATTCTCTAGATTTATGGAAAAATATTTGTTCCTTCCTTCGAAGCTGCTTTTTAAAATTCTCTTTGATTCGAGAAAAGAGAGAGCTTTATGAGTACTCTTTAAAGACAAGTTTGCTAATCTGCTTATTTCTCTTAAGTACAATCTAAGCGAATAGTCTCCTCTGAAAAGAGCCAAAATCCGATATATATTGTTTCCTTTTGGATACATATGTTTCTTTTTAGAAACTAAATTATTTAAATCTTTCTACAAATGGGAATTGTATGGAATCTATGGTTGAAGATGAACCTAAGGCAAAACAGGAATACCTTAAGAAACTTGAGAAAATCCGAAAGGGGAATTTTGTGCCTGTTAAGAGCTTCACTGAAAGATATGGGTTATAAGTATGGCTTAGGGCTTATCTATTCTGGAAGAGCTAGATAAAGTAATCGTGGATGTCTAAAAAACTGAACACTTCAAAAATAGAAGGAAGCCTTTAAATATTCATACCTAAAACAGGTGCATTTAATTGAAAAATTGGCAATTGCCTAAAAAGACCTCTTTCTATTGAACGCAAGAACAATCCCAAACTTTTTAAACTTTGAGCAAATTAATAAGATAAGGGCATTTCTTGGTTAAAGGTGATTCTATGGAAATAAAGGAAATCTATAACAAGATAAAGCAATCGGATAACTTCAAGGAATTTAAAGAAAAGCATCCAAAGGCATTCCTTAACTATGTATTCTATGTAGAGCCGGATGCAACCTTAGAATTTGGCTTATATGATCCAAACTCTAAGCAGATAGGAGTATTCTCAGAAGAGAACTATCGGATAGAGGATAATGCACTTTCAGACAAGCATAAAGAGGAGTTGAATGAAGGGGAGTTAATCTTTAACAACCTCTTGGAAAAGGCAAGCAAAACAGTAAAGGAGAAATACAATGCAGAATTTATAAAGAAGATATGTCTCTTATCCAAGCATGATAAAGCTGAATGGCGCTTTACTTTCCTTCTAAAAAACATGAAAACCATATTTGTAATATCTGATTTGAAAGGCAATATTAAGAAAGAAGAGGAGATAAAGCTATTCTCCTTTACCTAAGAAGCCGTGTATGGTCTGCTGACCGTTTTTCTTCTCCTTTGCCGTAATATCCTCTTTTTCATAATCTTCGCCCGTAAGTTGCTTTTTTAGCTTTATTGCTATTGATTTGCCAACCAATCTTGCCAGCTCATTGATATCAGCCTTCTTTAGAGCGTTAATGCTCTTATAGCCATTATTAAACAACTTCCTTGCTCTAACCCGCCCAATCTGTTTTAATCTTATTAGAGGAATTAATTCATCCTTCACACCATGCTTCAATCGAAGGCGAAGCTTATTCAACTCATTAATCAACTCCTTCATCTCAAGGATTCGACAGAACTCCGCTGAGGAATATAATAGCCAGTCAGCAATATCAATCTTTGCCTTCTGTTCTCCGGGCAGCACCCCATACTTCTCATAGAGATGTTCCTCGCTTTTCTCATTTAGCCAGGCATAGAAGGCCTTTGCAGTTTTCAGCCCTCTTAAAAACTCCTCATACTCCATATCATAATAGGAAGGAGCTTCCTCCAGCAGGATATCTTCATGCTTGGCATAGAAATCCTCTAAATCCTCCTCTTCTTTGGCTCTCACACGCAATAAAGGCCTCATCTCTAAGGTATGGCAGATAAGATGCAATAATCCCAGAGAAGAATAATTGTGCTCTTTATACGCTTTTTTCAGCCCTTCTATGATGTGATTGGCCGTATATGGGTCAACATAGGTCTCAGAGACCTTTTTGCCAACAGGAGTGGCTTTAAACTCCTTTTTACTCTTTTCATTCAGAGCGTCAGCACTCACAAACATGTCATCCCCTTCCTCATTCTGGCCTTTGCTTTCAATAAAACCCCATTCCCCTAAATCCCTTATTATTCGGTCAATAATAAGCTCTATCTTCTCCAATTCCTTGAATTGGTAGGCCCAAAATGTCTTGGAAAAGAAGTTCATCATCTCGTCATGGCTTGTAGCGAATCTGGTAACAATCAAAGAAAGCACATAACTTCTCAGGATTGGCTCCACAGCCAATTTTGAATATATGTCTTCTGGTTCTCCATAAAGATAATTCTCTATAATATAATCTCTTTCTTTTTCAGTGGATGTTATAACGATGGCCTCACCATACTTGTCGTATTTTGGCCTGCCTGCCCGCCCAATCTGCTGGAAATACTCTAATACAGGGATGTAAGCCATCCCTCGATGAGAGAAGCGTGTTAAATCCCTGATAATAACCCTGAAAGCAGGCAAATCCAATCCAGCCGCTAATGTGGGAGTAGCACAGATAACCTTAATCTTTCCTTCTCGGAAAGCATCCTCAATCAAACTTTTTTGCTTGCTTACCAAACCTGCATGATGGAAAGCAATACCTTTCTTAAGACATTCCGCCAGTCTCTTGCATTGTCTTGTGGGTATAGAAAGAGCTTTCAAGGCCTTGTCGGCAATTACCTCACATTCCTTTTTATCCTCTCCCTGTATTTGCCTAATCAGAGCAATCTCTTCAGCCGTCTTTTCTGCTCTTTTCTTAGAATTTACGAAGACCAATGCCTGCTTCCCCATCTCAATGGTATCAAGGGCAATATTTATGAAGGGCTTGCTCCTGCTCTCCTTGATATTTCTGGTTTCCTTTGGCTCGAATGTTGCCATAAAAAGACCGACTTCTTCTAGATTATTAAAGTTTTTGCTATCTTGTTATTAATGAGAAACACCAAAACACTTATATATGAGTAAAATATTACTCAAATGAGTAAAATGTTACTCAATAAACATTTTGAAATATTAAAGTTTTTCACAACAAACTTAAATGAAGAGAGGTATGGGCGAGAACTTGCTAAAAAGACTTCCCTAAGTCAGAAAGCAATGGCTTTATCACTTAAAGAGCTTGAAGAAAAAGGTATTCTAAAATCAAAAACTAAAGGAAATATAAAGAATTACTCATTAAATCTAAAAAACAAAGACCTTAAAGATGTTATAATCTTGGTTGAGATTCTTAAGAAATTGGAATTTCTAAAAAAGCATAGGCTCTTAAAGGAGATATTCAATGGTGATAACAGAATAGTTGGTATCTTTGGAAGCTATGCCAAAGGTACGGAAACTAAAATCTCAGATGTAGATCTGTTTATTATTGGGAAAGAACAAAAACAAGACTATGATAAAAAAGGAGAATTATTTGATTTAGAGATAAACATTAAATATTTCAGAAAAGGAGAATTCAAGAGACTGCTTAGGGAGAAGAAAAACTTGGGTAAGGAAATAGTAAGGAATCATGTTCTTATCTCAGGATTTGAGAGCTTTGTATATCTTATATGGAAGGCGTTTTATGGTTTCGATTAAGTGGTGTTGGAAGAATTCAAAGGGTTTAAGGATAGTTCAACCTAATGAAAACGTGTCCGATTCTTATTTGAGTATGGCTGAAGAATCAATAAGAGCATTAAATAAGTTAAAAGGTGTTGATATTTGGTCAACAACCATCACATATTACATCTTTTATTATTCTCTATATTCTCTAATGATGCGCATTGGAGTGAAATGTGAGATTCATTTATGTTCTCTTGAATTTATGAAGCGATTTCTATCTGAATTCTATGATGAGAGAGATGTTAAAATGATTAACAAGGCCTTTAATGCGAGAATTAATCTACAATATTATCCTGAAAGACCTGTTGATCAAAAGAGTTTGGAAGAGATTAAGAAATACTGCAAGCATTTCTTTATTAAGACCAAAGATGTATTAAGCTTAATTACAGAAGATGATATTAGTAAATTAAGGAAGTACCTAAACGATTCTGTTTTCTAATTATAACTTCCAGTTGCACAAAACCCTGAAAATTAATGGTTTTTCTCAATCAAAAGTTTTTTAACCAGAACATTATCTCTCTGATGAATGAACTGTTATATTATTCGTTATAGCGAGATTGCTTTAAAAGGCAGGAACAGGCCCTACTTCGAGAAAACCCTAGTCAATGCAATAAAGAGAAGCTTAAGGCATTCCAAAGTTAAGTTTGATGAGGTAAGTAAAATTCGGGGCAGAATTCTTGTTTATTCCAAGGATGAAGAAGCAATTAAGGCATTAAGTAAAGTATTCGGTATAGTTTCTTTCTCTCCAGTTCATCCTTGCAAGCTGGATATGAAGGAGATTAAAAGGGTTGTTCTTAGTACTATCAAAGATAAAGCAAGCAAGCACAACACATTCAGGGTAAGCACCAATCGCTTAGTGAAGGAATTCCCTAAGAAAAGCCAAGAGATTAATGAATCATTGGGAGAAGCAATCCTTGAAAAGCATCCAAACCTTTCTGTCTCCTTAGACAATCCTGAATTTGAGATAGGAATAGAAATCTCCAGGAAAGATGCCTTCATCTACACCGAAAAATACAAAGGATTAGGAGGGCTTCCCATTCCGGCCGGAGGCAAAGCGCTGGTTCTGTTATCCGGCGGCATAGACAGCCCAGTAGCAGCTTACCAGATAATGAGAAGAGGATGTAATGTTCATCTCATTCATTTCTACAACGAATTAAGAGCCAAGGCAGAAGTACCTGATAAAATCAAAAGGATTTATTATCGACTAAAGGAATACAATCCATTACTCAGGCTAATCTTAGTTCCTTTCTCTGAGGTGGAAAAGGAAATTATAAAGAAGTGTCCTTCTTCCTATAGAATACTTACACTGAGGGTATTGTTTCTCAGGTATATAGAAGAAAACCTCCCTTTTCTTCCAATTGTAACAGGGGATAATCTTGGGCAGGTAGCTTCACAAACACTTGATAACCTAAAAGCAGTATCTTCCCTCTCTTCTTCTTTAATACTCCGACCCCTAATCTCACTTGATAAACAAGAGGTAATAGACTTGGCTAAGCAGATTGGCACATACAATATCTCAATTGAACCGTATAAAGACTGCTGTAATCTCTTACTGTCAAAGCATCCTGAGACGCATGCCAAAGCCGATGTTCTTAAGAGAATTGTAGAAAAGATAGGATTAGGAGATATTAAGCCGATTTATATGTAGTAAAGGGTAAAGGTATTTCCAATAACCAGCACTACTTTAGAATTGGTTTCTTTAGCCAAGGACTGAGCCATCTCTTTCAACTCTTCTTTACCTTCGATGGGAGCCGCCTTTAATACCTTAATCTTGACAAGATGATACCTTTTAAGCAGTCTTCTTAACTCTTGGACTATATTATCGGATATGCCTTTCTTGCCTATCCTTAACAAGGGCTGTATGCTCTTGGCCATTGTTTTAAGTTTTCTAAGTTCTTCAACCATAATAAGAGGAGAGCAAGGTGTTTTAAAAATCCTTCCAATTTCAACCAGATTTCGATAAACTTATAAATAACCATGAAGAGAAAATCAGTATGTTAGATCCTTTTACGCAATTTGCGTTAATACTGCTGGTGGTCGTGGGTATTTCATCCATAGTGAGGATGTTCAAACAGCCTCTGATAATTGGATATATCATATCAGGGATTGTTGTAGGTCCTTTCTTTCTTAATCTTCTCCAGGGAACACAAACCCTTTCCCTTTTTTCAGATATAGGAATCGCTTTTCTTCTCTTTCTCGTAGGTATTCATCTATCTCCTAAGGTTATAAAAGAAGTAGGTAAGGTTTCATTGATAACGGGTATCGGACAGATTGTTTTTACCTCATTGATTGGATATCTTATTTCTCTTTTTTTGGGTTTTCCTATGCTAACATCTTTGTATGTGGCGGTTGCTTTAACTTTTTCTTCAACTATTATCATAATGAAGCTTCTTTCTGATAAGGATGCTCTTGAAAAGTTGTATGGAAAGATATCAATTGGTTTTCTTTTGGTGCAGGATGTTGTGGCTATGCTTATTTTGATTGTCATCTCATCATTGTCTGGCGGTGCTGGAGCGGGAAATGTGCTTATCTCAACACTTCTGAAAGGCGGGTTAATATTAGCCATATTAATCCCAGTAAGCTATTATGTGTTGCCTAAGTTTGGAGATTTTTTTGCGAAATCACAAGAGTTCCTGTTTCTCTTCTCAATCACATGGGGTTTAGGCCTATCCTTGCTTTTTCTTTTGGCAGGGTTCTCTATAGAAGTAGGGGCATTGATAGCGGGAATAATGCTGTCTATATCGCCATACAGCTACGAGATTAGCTCCAAGCTCAAGCCATTAAGGGATTTTTTCGTGATAACATTCTTTATTGTATTGGGAAGCCAAATGGCTTTTGGTGACATCTCCCATTTGATTTTGCCTGCTATTGGCTTATCCCTGTTTATCCTGATTGGTAACCCCTTGATAGTTATGGCTTTGATGGGACTTTTAGGATATAGCAAGAAAACTGGTTTTATGTCAGGGCTCACTGTTGCTCAAATCTCTGAGTTCTCTTTAATTCTAATCTCTTTAGGGGTAAAGTTAGGTCATTTAAATCAGGAAGTCTTGTCTTTTGTCACAATCATCGGCTTGATTACGATTGCTGGCTCAACATACTTGATTATGTATTCTGAGAAGATATATGAAAAGATAGCAGGGCTTCTAAAGGTCTTTGAGAGAAAGAATGTTGTAGAAAAGGAGATTCCAAAGAGTAAGCATGAGTACATCTTGTTTGGCTACAATAGAATTGGTTTTTCTATCCTTAAGGCTTTCTCTAAGATTACCAAGAATTATTTGGTGGTAGATTATAACCCCGATACGGTAAAAGAATTGAAGAAAGAAGGCATAAACGCTATATACGGAGATGTAGATGATGCTGAATTCTTAAATGATTTAAGAATAGAAAAGGCCTCTCTTTTGGTATCAACTGTGCCTGAGAAGGAGGTAAATAAACTTGTTCTTGATTATTTAAAGATGCATCAAGGAAATCCCGTAACAGTTCTTACTGGTAGACAAATTGAGGATGCATTTGAATTATATGCTGCTGGCGCTGATTATGTTATTCTGCCTCATTTCCTTGGAGGAGAATATACAGCTAAACTGATTGAATCGGCCAAAGCTAATAGGAAAATATATAGGGCGGAAAGGAAGAAAGAGTTGCAGATGCTTAAAGAGAGGAGAAAGAAGGGACATGAACATCCTTTAATTCAAAAGGATAGGGCATAAAATGAAGACTCAGAAGTTATCTGGCCTGTCAGAAACAGAAGCAAAGGAGAAACTAAAAACATATGGATATAATGAAATAAAGGATACTGGAAAGAGCTCTCCTTTAAGGATTCTTCTTAGGCAGATAAAACATAATTTCATCGTATATTTTCTTCTTGCAGCCATGGTTTTATCCTTCTTCGTTGGTAAACCCATTACCGCCTATGTTATATTAGTAGTGATTCTTGCGGTTATTATTACTGGATTTATCCAGGAGTATAAAGCAGAGAAAGCGATTGAGAAGCTCAAGCAGATGGTAATGCCCATTTCTATAGTAATAAGAGATGGAGAGGAAAAGGAGATTTCTACCAAAGAGGTTGTGCCTGGGGATGTATTGGTTTTAAGGACTGGCGAAAGGATACCCGCGGATTGTGTTGTGTTATCTGAGAAAAACCTATTGGTGAATGAAGCAGTATTGACAGGAGAGGCTGATGAGGTAAGGAAGTCTTCAGTAGATAACATAAATACTCCAGAAAAGGAGAATATGTTATATGCTGGATCTTTCATTGTGGATGGGAAATGCCTTGCTAAGGTAACCCACACAGGAATGAACACTAAATTTGGTAAGATTGCAGGTTTGATCTCCACCTCACAAAAACAACTGCCTCTTCAGAATAAGGTAAATAAAATCTCTAAATATATGGCTCTTATTGGTTTAGTTATGGCAATCTTAACTGGAATAGCAGTATTATTCCAGTCAACATTAACTCCGGGACTTTTAGTGGAGATATTGATCTTGACTATTGCGATTGCAGTATCTGCCTTTCCAGAAGGTTTTCCAGTCGTGTTAATAACAACTCTTTCGGTAGGAGCGCACAAGATGGCTAAGAAGAATGCTATTGTAAATAGGATGTCAATAATTGAAACATTAGGTGAAACTACAATAATCTGCTCTGATAAGACTGGCACAATAACAAAGGGAGAGATGACTGTCCAGAAGATTTATTCCAATGGAAAGACAATTAATGTCAGCGGCGTGGGTTATGTTGGTGAAGGAGATTTCACTCATAATGGTAAGAAAATCAATCCTCTAAAGGATACTACGCTTAAACTTCTTCTTAAGACCGCCGTTATATGCAACGACGCCAAAATTAAAAGAACTGGTGAGGATATGGTGTTTAAAACGGTTGGTTCTCCAACAGAGGCTGCTCTCTTGGTTATGGCATCAAAAGTAGAGGTATTTCAGGAGGATTTCAATCCGCGTGTAGATGAAATCCCATTCTCTTCTGAGACTAAGATGATGTCTGTAATGGTTGAGGAAGGGAAACAAAAGATGGTATATTCAAAAGGAGCTTTGGAAATCCTGCTTAATAAATGCAAGTATCTCCAAAAAGGAGATAAGATTGTCAAGTTGACCAAGGAAGAAAGGGATAAGATATTAAAACAAAAGTCCAGCATGGCCTCCGATTCATTGAGAACCTTGGGGTTGGCCTATAGAAGAGCCAAATCCTCTAAAATAGAAGAGATGGAGAAGGATTTGGTTTTCTTGGGCTTAGTAGGAATTGAGGATCCTCCTAGGGAAGGTATTAGGGAAGCTATATCTTCCTGCGAGAAGGCCGGTATAAAGATTAAGATGATAACAGGAGATGACAAGAAAACAGCCCTTTCTATCGCCAAACAAATCAATCTTGAGTACGGTAAGGTTCTGGAGGGAGAAGAGATTGATGAACTCACAGATAACGAACTCTCAAAGATAGTAAATCAGGTAACCATTTTTGCAAGGGTAAGGCCTGAGCATAAGTTGAGGATTGTGAGGGCTTTGAAAGAAAGAGGCGAGATTGTTACAATGACCGGAGATGGGGTTAATGACGCACCTGCCTTAAAAGAGGCTCATATAGGGGTGGCAATGGGAAAGAATGGAACAGATGTTTCAAGGTCGGTAGCGGATTTAACCCTTAAGGATGATAACTTTGTTACTATGGTAGATGCAATAAAAGAGGGGAGAACAATCTTTAATAACATAAGGAAGTTTGTGTCATATCAGCTTTCTTGCAACACTTCTGAGTTATTGATTTTGTTCATTGGGGTTCTCCTTGCGCCTGTTTTTGGATGGCCAATTCCCCTTTTATTGGCTTTACAGATTTTGTTTATGAATATAGTAACGGATAATCTGCCAGCAATAACCCTTGGCTTGAATCATTCCTCTGAAGATATAATGGCCGAGAAGCCAAGAAGAAAAGCACCTATACTAAATAAGCATCTCTTTATGCTTTTAATCTCATCAGGGGCAATTATGGCCCTTTTTGTGCTGATAACATTCTACTTTGCCTTTAATGTTTTAGGTCAGACAGCGGAAAAAGCGAGAACAACTGCTTTGCTTGCCTTGATTTGTTTAGAGATTGCAGGAGCATTTAATTTCAGAAGCTTCCGCAAGCCAGCCTTGACACGGTCTCCTTTTGTAAACCCTTTCCTAGCTGTTGCTTCGGCGATATCCATTATTGCAACGGTGCTCATAATTTATACGCCATTAAATGTTGTATTCAACACGGTTCCTCTTACTTTAGTTGATTGGGGGATTGGTGCGGGATTTGGCTTATTGCTTATGCTGGCATTCGACATATTTAAGAGAATCAATAATACTACCAAAAGGTTTGATTTCTATCATTAAGGATGTAATATTGTGCCCTTAAAGTCTTTCCCCTGCAGAATTCTTTCTATGTTAGCAATATCCCTATTAGTTATGATTACGCTAATATTATACTTCAAGCAGGCCTTGGAGGCGATAGGGTCAAATGGAAAATTATCTCCTGGATTGAATTCATTGCCAACTAAATTAAGGTATTCCTGCCAACTCAATTTCTTTAAGGGCTTGGCATCTTTATTATTCCTTGGATCCTTATCATAAACATAATCCACATTTGTTACATTAATAACGGTTTTAATCCCTTCTGAAAGGGCAAAATGGAAGGCGTCATAATCGCTGGAATGTCCAATCTTGTCGCCACCTCCAACAGCAATTGGCTTGTCTGTTCCTTTCCAGTTCGCATAATCTAATGCAATCTTATTATAACAATTCTTCTTTGAGAAGAACGACCTAAACAACTCTGCGTTTAATCTTGTAATCAGGGTGCCTATCCAATAGAGGTCGTTTGAGCTAGCATATGCTGATTCTTTCATTGCTTTCATATACTTCCTGCAATAAAAGCCGCCTCCAGTAACAATCCGAAAGATGTGGCTTTTCTTAACATATTTCTCTATTAAGGCGCTAAAATCTTTAAGATAATCCGAATCAATCTCTTTTGGAATAAAAACAGAGCCGCCAAGTGAAAAAACCCATTTCTTGTTTTCCTTTTCCATTTTAGAATGTAGTCAACATCACAACACCAAATATAATCATGCCAATCCCTAAAACCTTTTTATAATTAATATTTTCCTTCAAAAAGATTGCAGAAAAGAATGTTACCCAGATGTAGCTCAGAGAAGTTAGAGGATATATTAGGGATAGTTGATTTCCTTTCAATGCAGGAATAAACAAGGCGGTTCCCATAATATACAGACAGACGCCTAGAACAAACCTGCCGTTCTTTATCAGTTTAAAGGGATTAAATGAGAAAGATACAGAGCTTTTCTTAAGGAATAGTCCGCCAAGGCCTCCGCAAAAGGTCGCGAATAATACCAATAGAACACTAGTTAATGGAACGGCCATCTTTCCTCCCTCTCTTGTTTTTATATGAGTTGAGTGTGATTACTCCTGCTATAATTGAGGCAATGCCGAGAATCTTTAAAGCTGTTAACGGTTCTCCTAATAGGATAAATGAGAATAACCCTACCCAGATAAAGGACGTGCTAATTACAGGATAGAGGATAGATAATTCTCCGCTCTTTAAGGCATAGGTAAATATCAATGTGCCAATCCCATAGAGGAAAAGAGCTATCCATATCGAATAGTTGAGCAATATGCCCTCAATAGACACCTCTAATTTCTCTGCCGCATCTTTGTAGAAGAATTGAGCAATAGTGAAGAGAAAAGTGCATATAACTACTAACATTATTGCTTTTGTCTGCTTTCGGATTTTCTTCACCTTTGCAAGCTTTGAAAGTGATGTGGGGGAAGGGGTTTGAACCCTCGTAGGCACTAAGCCACACGGCCCTGAACCGTGCCCGTTTGACCACTCCGGCACCCCCACGGCATATTAGAAGCAAGGATTTTCCTTTATATTTGTTTCTATTTGGTTTCTATCAGATTGTCCATTGGTTTCTTATTTATAGTTTAAGATGTTTTTTGAGTTTAGAAGAAATCTTTTTCGTGAAATCAATTACTTTTTTAGCATACTCTTCATCAAGTTTTGTTCCGTAATAGAGCATTCCATTCCTAAAATATCTCATTTGGTTTAAGAATCTAGTTTCTTTTTCATTAAATCCTAATCTTCTGAAATATGATACTTCTGCTTCATGAGCACCTATGCCCGTGGCATTATAACCCTTTGAAAGCATTTCTGCTCTTATAAGGAACATTAACACATCATAACATAAAAGAATATATTCATTTGCAAAGTCTTTGTTTATTCCAATCTTTTCTATTTGAATTTTCAGCACTCTCTTTTTTCTATCGGAGTTCTCAATTAATGATTTTGCTCTTTCTATATCGGGAGAAACCTCTTTTACAATCCCTTTTTTAATATACTCGCTAAAATCTTTTATCATACTTCCACGCTTCCAACAAGAATAATGCCATTTAAAATGTTATTCCTCAAATTTTCGTTAATTTTCTTAAAAGAATCGAAAAAAAGCAGATGAATTTCTCTTCCAAGCTCTTCTTCATACTTTCCTAGCTCTAAATCCTTTTCTTTCCTTTCAATTATGGCAATATCTATGTCGGAGTTGTGCAAATCCTCTCCTCTGGAATAGCTTCCAAACAGGATTATAGTGGCGCCTGCATATTCTCTTTCTAAGAAGTCAGCAAGTCCAGAGGTGTAGATGTTTCTAAGGTTATCAACCCTTTTCAATTGCATTAAAAAATGATTGTTTCTGTTAATCTCTATTGAATATCTTTTGGATTCTTTATCCTGTTTAATAGAAATATAGTTGAGTTTCTCGAGCAAAGGCAGGGCTTTTAGCACAGCAGGAGGGGTTACACTAAGCGCTTTAGCAATCTGTCTTTGATTTAAAGCTAAGCCAGCTTTTTTAAACAATAGACTAAGGATGTCTTGCTGAAGAAGTGTTAATCTTGGTTTATTTATTTTTACCATAGTTAGTATGTGTTAACTAGAGTGAATATATAAGCTTTTTGGTCTTTTTTGTAGAAATTTCTAAAGTAGTAATCAGGAAAAGAAAGCAAAATAATGAGAAGAGAGTTTGAATGCATTGATTAATGGCTTTCCTATGAATCGCTTTAATTTCTATTTTATTTTTCCTTTTTATGCAAAAACTATTTAACCAAACGCTATTTCTTTAGAAAAATGGGCAAATATAGCAATATTGCTTTAAAGGTTATAGAACAGTCCGACATCGTCTGTGAGGTGTTAGACAGTCGTTTTCCTCAATTAACAAGAATTGGTTATCTTGAGAATAAAATAAGAGAAGAGAAAAAGAAGCTTATCTTTGTATTAAATAAGTGCGACTTGATTTCTTTAGATGAGGCAAGGAAGATTCAGAAGCAACTTAAGCCAAGTATTTT
>CAZOKS010000027.1:0-12011 GCA_964580745.1 uncultured Methanosarcinales archaeon
CATTCAGAATCAGGGTGAAGAAGGCATAGATTGCGGCGGTCCCTGTCCACCTTGCGGTGTTATTGAAAGCCCCACCATGACAAGAACCCCTTTGGATGATTATCTTACTGAGATCACGGTAGTTTCGAGCTTCTTCTTGGCAATAATCTTTATCCTTCTCAACTTCTGGAATGAGTTTAAGCTTCTCTTCAGAAAATTCTTTGGCTACCTGAAACGAATTATCAAGTCATATACATCTGGTTATGTCAGTATAGTGGATATTGAGGACTTTCTTCTCAAGAATCTAAAAAAGATTGAGAAAGATGTATCATTAAAGGATAATAAAGTCCTTCTTGCAAAGGTTATTAACCTATATCGTTTCTTTTTGAAGTATATCTTTAATCTTGAGCTTGAGTTCACTTTGGACGAGCTGAAAGAGTTCCTTAAAACCAGCTCCATTTCTTCATCAAAAAGAATAATCTTTTTGGCTTACTTGAAAACCCTCCAGGAACATGTTTATGGCCATGAGGATGTAACAGAAGATGTTATCAAACGCCTTATTAATCATTTCAGGACAATAATAAAAAGCAGCAGGCATTTGATAAGCAAAGCAGACCTTATACATCAAGAGGATGAGATAATCAACAAGATAAACCTCTTCCCTTGGAGAAGAAAGTTCCTGAACAAAAAGCTAAGATTAGAGATTCAATCCCATATATACAAACACCTCTCATACCTTAATGATGCTTTAGAGGAAAGGGATGAGATTGAGGCGGCAGAGGAATATGAAATGGCGCGAGTATTGCTTTATCTCCTGCCAAAAAGGTATAGAAAGAAGTTCTCAAAACGCTTCTATGGGTACAAACAAAGGATTGATACCTTGGTTAAGGAGATATGGCAGGAATCTGATAACAGCTCATCTTCAAAAGAAAATAATAAAAAATCCACATCGAAAAAGGATATTAATGAAAAGAACGATGAAAACACCAGCAATTCATCATGATTTTGATAAAGTTTTTTAATAGGTTGTTAGATAATATAAATAAGGGAGATAAACTTGAGGCTTGAAAAACAGTATTGGGTAACAGCAGCAATAGTCTTTGCTATCTTAATCCTAATATCTCTTACTATCTTCTCTCCTAATAACTATATTACGGGCAGATATACGCAGGAGGAATGTGATGCTCTGTGTCAGGATAACACTCAACCATATTTGTCTTCTGATTTCCCAAGAACATACAATCTAATAGAAGAACAACAATACTATATCCATCTTGAAGGAGAGGATGATGAAGGAGATGAAATATATTATACGACTGATGAATCCAAGGGGACTTGGGATGCCCTATTCTTATACCCTAATGGGACCATGGATATCACTCCTACTAATGACGACGTTGGCAGGAAAAGTGTTTTTATAATTCCATTGGATGAATGCAGCGATCCGGATGTGTGTGCTGCAACCCCCGACCTTATTACTTCAGCTATCACTTTTTATGTAGAGAATGTTAATGATCCGCCAAATGTTTCTGAGGCAAATCCAGAAGCGGGTTCTGGATTTACAGGAGCAGAGAACGCTTCTCTTGATTTTGAGATTGCAATAGAAGATGATGATTATTCAATAGACGATCAATACTACAATGAAACATTCAATTATTCTTTTATCCTTGATGGAGAAACCAATTATTCCGAGACGATGGTTAAATCCTTGGAGTTTAACTGGACATACAATCCAGGATGGTACGACGCCGGCAATCATAATGTAACCTTTAAGGTGTATGATTCGTATGGTGATTCTGCATCATATGAATGGCTTTTTTATGTTAACAATACCAACAGGATTCCTGTTCAGAATGCGACTTTCCCAAATACGAGCTGGATGGAGGACAACGAATCTAATGATTTCAATCTAGATTATTATTTCTATGATTTGGATATGGATGACACACTCGAGTTCATAGTCAATGTTTCTTCTGGCTTAAACTATACTGTTTGGCAAGATGAAGGACAGAATTATATTAAATTCATCCCTGATGAGAACTGGTTTGGAAATCAAACCCTTGTGATAAATGTTTCAGATGGCTATGATTACATCATAAGCAACGAGTTTTTGCTGCAGGTAAACAACACAAATGATGCCCCTATTATCGAAGAGATTCCTCATTTATCAACTGCTTCAGGTTATTCCTTTGAATATCAGGTAAATGCTACAGAACCTGATTTTGAGTCTATTGAATATAACCTCATTAATAATCCTGATTGGCTCACTATCCTGGCAAATGGAAAGATTACTGGACTGCCTCCTGAAGGAGAAGAAGGAGAATACATTTTTGATGTAAATGCTTCCGACCCCAATTCAGCTTATGCAATTGAGGAAGTAAATCTAACTGTTTTCGCAGATTCTCCTCCTGAGTTTGAAGAGATAGGTAGTATCACCACAACAGAAAACAATCTTACCCTCATCAATGTTTCTGTATCTGATCCGGAAGGAGATTCTTTTGAAGTAGTATCCGATTTCAAGTTTGCTCTGTATAAAAAGAATGACACTCTTTATTTCTTCAACTTTACACCTTCAAATGTGGATGTAGGGGAATACATTGTTAATCTCAATGCAACTGATTCATGGGGCTTAACCTCTGAATACTCCTTTAATCTGAATATCACTGATATTAACAACCCGCCCGAGCTGGAGCCTGTTGGAGATCAGGTTGCAAAGATAGGCAAGCTCTATTCCTATGATGTGGATGCTACTGATGCAGATGATGATGACCTCTATTATGACATCAATCTCAGCTTTGTATCAATAAACCATGACAACGGCATTATCTCATATGCCGCAAGCGCTGACAGGGAAGGCGTTTATGTGGCTAATGTCTCGGTTAGGGATGTTGAAAGTGCCACTGATTATGAATTAATCAATTTCACAGTAACATACAACAGGCCGCCTGAATTGGAAGAGCTTGGTTATATTGAGACCGAGGAGGATTCACCATGGTATAAAGAGCTTCAGGCCTCTGACCCGGATAATGATCCCCTTACTTTTGAAGCCAATGCTTCTATTGGTCTTAATTCTACTACTGGAATAATAAACTATACCCCTCCTCAACCCGGCATATTTTATTATAATATTACAGTAAGGGATGAGGATGATGCGATTGATTGGTCTCTCCTTGAATTGAATGTTACACCGTTCAACGATCCTCCTTATTTCAACACCTCTAACCTTAATATTACAACAATGGAAGAGAATGAAACCATTGTTTATGTAGAGTTTTGGGATGAAGAAGAAGCAGAGATTATTCTTTACGATAATGCTTCGGAGTTTGATTTCATTAAGATCAATAACACTTTAGGAAAGATAAATTATACGCCTGTGGAAGAAGGAGATTATTCATTTGAGCTTATTGCTAATGACGGGGTTAAAAACGGAACTGCTGTGATGAACATAACCGTTTTACCTTATAATCATCCTCCTGAGCTATACTCATATTCGCCATCACTTCATGTGCCTGCTGTGGAAAGAGACATATTGAATTTCTCCGTTAATGTATCTGACCCTGATGATGATGAATTAACTTTTATATGGGAGAAGGATGGTCAACAGCTCGAAGAGTTTAATTCCTCAAATCTTTTCTATCAGCTGGGGTGGTATGATGCAGGGAATCATGAATTGCAATTAGAAGTAAGGGATGAATTTGGTCAGCAATCCAATGGAACCCCTTTAACATGGTCGTTGGTTGTGGAGGACTTAAACAGGCCTCCAGTATATGGAATCAGAGTAATAGATGATTTCTCTGACGGTATCTTTCAAAACTGCACCAATGGCAGTTTGATGTTGCAACAGACTAACAGCACATATGCAGAATCCGGAACATATGTTACTGATAGAATAGATTTCCTAAACGAGAATCATATCCATTTTAATACACTGAAAGCAGTTGTTAATAATACAAATGCAACCAATATCTCTTTTGAGTATAAGAAATCATTGAACAATCCCCCATTGGAGTATGCTGACACTATCTCATGGAGCAATTGGGAGCCCATAAACCTTACCTTTCAGAATTCAACCCACTCCATATTCACCTTCAAAAACAGCTCCACTGCAAATGTTACGATGGGCTCTCGATACTACAAGTTTAGAATTTCCTTAAATACGTCAAATACATCCCAGACGCCTGTTTTGAATAATTTTTCAATCCTCTACGAGATAGCTGAGACAACTATTGAGCAAGGCTCTTATGGAAACCGCTGGATTACAATGGATACATTCTTCAAAGAGTATGATAATGATAATTCCTTAAGTTACAATGCCACTTCAGAGGAGGGCAATATAGAGGTTTATTTCCCTGCAGGAGTATCATATGCCAAGATTGAACCTGCCAGCGAGGACTTCATTGGAGAGGATTATGTGAATGTGACTGCTTCGGATGGAAAGGATTCTGTTTCAAGCGGTCCCATCAAGATTGTTGTTACCAAGAGAGAGGCGACTGGTGTTACCACCCAATACCTCATTAAAACAGAGACCAAGACAGTGATAAGAAATGTGCCTTTAGAGAAGGAGGTCCCAGTATACGAAGAGTTCAATCTCCTGGTGCCTAAATCCATGACTCTGTATGAGAATGATACTGTATTAGTGCCTATTGTGCTGGATAATGCTGGCAACAAGACCCTATATGATGTTAACCTCACAGCACAAACCAATATGAGTGATGTTGACCTCTCCTTTACAAAGGGTTTCTTTTCTCAAATCCCTTCCCAGTCAAAGCAGAATACCACGCTTATCATTACCTCTTATAAAACTCGAGGAAGCTATGATGTTGTTTTAAAAGCCGAGTCCAGAGAACCGCCTTTCAATGATACCGCAAAGATTATGATGGCTACGATAGAAGCAGGAGAATACAATGAAACCCAGATTAATACCAAGATTGCCTACACCAAGGATCTGATAAACGACAACCTTGAATGTGTTGAGCTTACTGAAATGGTCTCGATAGCTGAGAGTTATATGGCTCAGGGGAATAACGCCAAGGCAAAAGAGGTTTTGGATTCGGCGATTGAGAGTTGTAAGTATCTGATTACTGCTGATAGGGCCTACACAGAAGCACCGGAATCAACCAGGAAAGGAGGAAAAGAGAATCCATTAATGTTTTTGGGTGTAGTGTTGATGCTTGTGTTAATAATAATCCTTGTAATCCTTTATTTCGTTAAATACTCTATCAAGTAGTTATCTCTTCATATAACTCTTTTATCTCTTTCTTCATCCTGCTATGCTCTTCCTTGGTTTTATCAAATAGATCAACAATCTCGTTGTAACATTTGGCGGCTTGTTTTAGGTTGTTGTTTTCTAAATAGCCATATGCTTTTACTATTAGCCTTCTTATCTTGAGTATGAGCTGTTGTTCCTTCCTCTCCTTTAACTCTGAAAGAAATTCCTTTATAGGATGTTTCCTCGTTGGCTTTTTCTTCTCGTCTTCTTCCTTTTTGTTTATGCTTATGTATTCCTCAGTAGTATTCTCAATAAGATTTTCTAGCTCCCCGCATAACTTATGCAAAGAGGTCTTTTCCTTAGATGGAGCAAACTGGAGGTTGAAGAGTTTATCGTTGAAGTCGTTTATATTTTTGATAGAATCATTGGAAAAGCCCAGCTCTTTTAGCTTCTTCTCCGCATCTTTATAAGAGAATTCTCCCTCCAAGCCCAAGTTTTCAGCGTAAAATTTGCGTGCAAGATGTATAAAGTTGATAAGCCAGTCCTGATTCTTCATCTTAGGGATATGCCTTTTAAGATGACGGAGTTCATCCAAAAACTTATCCTTGTTTTGAAATGGCTGCTTATCTTCCATCTTGCTTAACATTTCTTCAAAGTTTCATTATTTAAAAGATGAGGCAAATACTAACACTTTTAAGTGATAGATAAAGCCTCGTCTTTTTAATCCCAAAAATTCCTCTGGTAAAAACCAGCATCTTTAGGTTCTGGATAAAAAGGAATTTTTGTTATTTATCAATTATGTTTTTTCCTTTCAAGTAGTAAATAAACTATTTAACTCTCTTTCTTATATTCAGAAATATGGCTAAATCTGATAATGTAATTTCAAAAGAAGCTGTTCTTTCTTTTGATAAAAAGCTTGAAAAGGTTAAGAAAGAGGTTGCTAAATCAGTTATTGGTCAAGACAAAGCTATAGAGATGATACTTACTGCTTTAATTGCAAACGGCAATATCCTCTTGGAAGGTGTGCCTGGAATTGCTAAAACCCTTATCCTGCGGACTATTTCCAAGGTTATGGGATGCAAGTTCTCGAGAATCCAGTTCACTCCCGACTTATTGCCAACAGACATAATTGGGTTGACAACATATGAAAAAGGACGAGGTTTCTATGTGCTTAAAGGTCCTATCTTTGCTAATTTCGTGCTGGCTGATGAGATAAACAGGGCGCCTCCTAAAGTGCAGTCTGCTCTGCTGGAGTCTATGCAGGAGAAACAAGCGACCATAGGTAAAGAAACATTTCCCCTTCCAGCACCTTTCTTTGTTCTTGCGACACAAAACCCTTTGGAGAATGTGGGAACATATCCCTTGCCTGAAGCTCAGATGGACAGGTTTCTATTCAAGCTTTTCATCTCTTATCCGGAGATAGATGAAGAGATGAAGATATTAATGAATAATATAACAATCCAAACCTTTGAGAAGATTACTCTGAATTCAATCCTGTCGCCTCAAGAGATTATTGATATGCAGGAGGCTGCCAAGAAGATATATGTAGATGAACGCATTCAGCAGTATATCGTTAAGATAGTGGATGCTACCCGAAATCCTTCCAGGTATAATATCAAGTTAGGCAAATATGTGCAGTGGGGTGCCTCTCCGAGGGGTTCAATCGGCATTTACATTGCTTCAATGGCCAATGCAATGGTTAATGGAAAGAACTTTGTTACTCCCGAGCATGTCAAGGATGTAGCGCCTCATGTTTTAAACCATAGAATTATCTTGAATTATGAAGGCGCATCCGAGAACATAGATTCTTTTGATGTTATTGATGAGATACTAAGCAAAATACCTATCCCATAAGAGGGGTTATGATGTTAAAGGAGATTAATGTTGATCTAACTCCTGTTCTTACCAAGATTAACCTTGTTGCCAAGATGGGAGCTAGCGGAATTTTTACTGGCGAATATAGCTCAAGGTTCAAAGGCCAGGGTCTGGATTTTGATGGTTATAGAGAATACATGCCAGAAGATGATGCCCAAAATATAGATTGGAAAGCCTCTTTAAGAAGCAACAGCCTCCTTATCAAGGTATTTCGGGAGGAAAGGAATGTTAATGTCATATACCTCTTTGATGTGAGCGCCAGCATGTGCTTTACTTCTGTTGATAAGTTGAAATGCGAGTATGCAGCAGAACTGATATCTTCGCTTGCTTATGCGAATATTGCAGCAGGAGATTCAGTAGGCCTTTTAATGTTCTCTGATACAGTAAATACCTATCTCCCGCCAAACCAAGGAAGCGAACAATACTTCAAGCTGACAAAGATGCTTGAAAACCCTAAAAATTACGATGGAATGTTCAACTTTGATGAGGCAGTAGAATTCCTTTTGGGGCATTATATCAACAACTCTATTATACTATTTGTTTCTGATTATATTGGGCTTCCCCAGGGCTGGGAGAAGAAGTTGAGTGCCCTGGCTCATAAAAACGAGGTGATTGGAGTAATGGTTAGAGACCCTCGCGATGATGAAATGCCGCCCGAACCCATGGAAGTGGTTGTGGGAGACCCATACTCGCCAAAACAGCTGCTCATTGATCCTATAACCATATACGAGCAATACAACTCTGAAGCTAAGAAGGAGAAAGCTGCTGTTAAAGCTGAACTCAAGAAGAGAGGCATAGATGTGTTTGAGACATATAATGACAGGCCATATTCAACAGCAGTCAGAAACTTTTTTTATAGAAGAACGAGGAAATAAAGATGCAGATAACCTTTACCTACCCGGGATATCTTTGGTTTCTCCTAAGCATACCTCTTCTAGCTTTGACTCATTTCTTCGTTCTTCGTTTTGTAAAGAAGAAGGCCATGCGTTTTGCCAACTTTGATGTTTTAGAGAGGGTAATAAGCAGTGGCGAACATGGAATAAGACATACTCATTTTATCTCTAAGAACATCCTCCTTTTGGTAACTCGGCTTGCAGTGGTTGCTCTTATTGTGTTGGCAATCTCAGGAATGGTTTTCTGGTATGAAGGCAATATAGGAGAATTTGATTATGTTCTTGCCATTGACGCCTCAAGCAGCATGCTAGCTGATGACTTGAATCCTACAAGATTTGATGTTGCAAAAAGATCAGCTAAGAGTTTCCTTGATTCTATAAATTATAGAAGCAATGTTGGTCTGGTAAAGTTTGCAGGTGTTTCCGAGATTGTTTCTCCAGTAACCTCTTCGATAGATGAGCTGAAGGAAGAGATAGACTCCTTAAAGATATCCCTTAAATCTGGAACTGACTTGACTGAAGCAATCTTCACCTCTATAAACCTGCTGCCTCCATACTCAGGTAAAAAAGGAGTGATTATATTGATTACTGATGGACGAAGCACTGTTGGCGAGCCGGTAAGAGTCGGTATATCCTATGCATTGAATAATGATGTTACTGTGCATACAATTGGAGTAGGCAGCAGGGAAGGAGGCAGCTTTATGAAAGGCGGCATCTCCCAATTGGATGAGGAAAGCCTTAAAGAGATTGCAGAGAAAACAGGTGGCAATTATTACAGGGCAAGCTCTCCAGACTCGCTCGATATGGCTTTCAAAGAGATTTCTAAAATAGAAAAGGGCAAAATAGATGTTCAACTCTCTCCTCTGCTTATGTTTATTGCTTTGACGATGCTCTTTATGGAATGGGGCCTCATCAATACCAAGTATAGAACCTTTCCTTAGTTTCTCTTATAACCAAATTTCTTGCCATATCTTTTATGATTTACAATATCAAGAACAAAGGCAATTATTTCTATCTCAGATTCTCCGTCAACAAGAGTATAAAGCATTCTCTAAAACTGAGGAAGTTTAACTCTGAATAGATTAGTTATTCCATATTTGATTTTGTATTCTTCTGGAATTAATTTTTTTGATATAGGATTCCCGTAATGGATGTTAGCTTTTATGAGCTCAATCTTTTTATGGACTGCATTCAATATCATTCTTTCGGTCTTGGATTCAGGGGCATTTGCATTAAGATATCTATATACTTCTTCTGCTTCTTTAGAGAATATAACTCTAACCTTCTTCATAGTTCAAGACCTTTCTTTATTGCTTTTCTTAGAGTTGGGTTTGTGTTGTGTATCCATGTGATTCCTTTTAGGCTTACTGCAATCTTATTGCTTTCTTCGAGGTACTTGAGAATTGTTTTTAGTGTTCTATGATTTACTTGTTTAGGAAGTTTTTTCTTTAATTGAGAAATCTTAATTGCACTCTCTCCCGATTCTTTTAAGGTCTCTTCTACCATTAGAACCGTATTAAGGGTTGGGCCCTGACTCATATCACGATATTGTGCTTCTGAAGACATATTTATCACCAACTCTTATCAATTAGTAAATAAGAGTGATTAATTGATATATAAATCTTTCTGTCCTTAAAGCCTTGTCTGCTTCTGTCTCTTATACGATGACCAGCTCTTTCTGAAAACATCAGGATACTTAGAATGATACCTCTCCAAGAATTCCTTTGTCTTTGGATCAGAAGGATATCCTGAACCGATTCTCTTGCCTATCCTCTTCTCTATCTCTCTCACCCTTTTATCCCTTTCCACCTTGGCAAGAATAGAAGCAGCTGAAACAACCGGATATGTTACATCAGCCTTATGCTCTGCATCCAGCTCTGTTTCTACTTTAAGATTCTTTCTTACGAATGAGAGATAATTATTCTTATTGTTTGAAGGCAGGTCAAGCATAACCTTGTCTGGCTTGAGCTTGTTGATTATCTTAGCAGTATATAGGGCTTCAAGCCAGTTTAGGTTGAGAAAAGCATCTTTCAGGGCATTATCAATCTCCTCAGGCTCGATAACCTCTATTTTGTAGGAATAAGCTACCTCCCTCAAAGCTTTATTTAGCTCTTCCCTCTTTTTAGGAGATATCGCCTTGGAATCCTTAGCTCCCATCTCCTTAAGCAGGGGAAGCTTCTCTTCTTCAATGCAGAAGCCGGCAATTACCATAGGTCCAACAACAGGACCTCTTCCAGCTTCATCAATGCCGCATATTATCATACAACCCTATATTTATCTGTTATTTAAAAAACTTTAGAAAAAGGTTTTATTCGCTTTTATGCTTCTTTATCATTACAAACGATACAATGAAAATAGCAGCTACCGCAAAACCAATAACCCAGAATATCCAGGGCGTCTCTTTGCTGACAGGTGGTTTTGGTGCTGGAGGAAGTGGTTCTTCGTCCTCTTCTTTATCTTCTTCCTCTTCTTGAATAGGAGCTGGCTCTGGCTGCTGCTCTTCCTCTTCTAACTTGGATAAACGAATCCCCTTACTGGCATTAACTTTACCCTCTACCTTATTGGTCTTGGATTCAATCTCAAATGCCACATTAGAATCCTCAAATCTTATAACAGGATCGTTTATCAAAACCTCAAAATTGCCTTCAATCTCATCAGCGCTTCCTGCAACGCTTTTGGGTATTTCCACAACATAATCCCCTGATTCAACCTCATAAGAGATTTCAATAAGACTCATGGATGTGCCATCCTCTTTGATGAAAGTGGTTACCTTAACATTCCTTTTAACTTTGGAGATTTGGCTCCATTCTTTATCTCCGATTTTATTGCTTATCTGGGCTTTTATCTCATCAGAGAGGGCTTTTGGCTCCACATGCTCTCCGAAGGAGTTTGTCATTACTGCTTCTACATTATCCAACCCTAATCTTCTAATCTGTTCTTGGAACTGACTTGTATTAGTATAAACCTTGCCTTCCTCAGACCTTTCTATAACCCCTCTCATCTGATTGCATGCATCCTCAACCTTGTTCTTTGTCTGCAATACTAAACCATCTGTTATCTCTTTTACTTTTTGGTCATAAGTGGGCATCTGCTTTTTAATTCCTCTAAAGAAGGAGCCATGAGGCTTAGGATAAACGGTAAATTTACCTTGCTCTAGAGGCCTGTATGGGAAGTAGAACACCCAATCCTCTTCTCCCATTGCTAATGTATCAAAGATTATAGAATACTCTGTTTCTTCCTTTACCTCAGGAGCGGTCCACCTGATTTTGAAAACTATTTCTGCCCCTTCTTTCATTTGTGTAGTATATTGATTATATCCATATCCATAACTATATCCATAACCATAACCGTATCCAAAATCAACACCAAATGTTCCTGATTCATTTTGGTTCAAGGAAAAACCATAACCATAACCATATAGTGATGTATTTTCTCGATAATAAGTGTAGTTGTGTGATACAGGGATAACCTTAAAGCCCTCGCACTCAGCAGGTTCACTTATCCTTTTCCCCTCGAGGTCATATGTGCCACCAATAGGCTTGCCGTTGATATCAAAAGTACAACCATGTGTTTCTTCGCCTCCTGTAATATCTATATTAAACAGAAGTAATTCCGGCAAAATATCCTGAGAATGCAAATCCACTTTAGCAGTAAACTCAATTACTTCCCCTGCTTCAACCTTATCATCCTCGATATCTATGCCCAATGTTATGGCCCTAACAGGTCCTGAAAAGATTAATAATAGAACTATGGCAATACTTAAAATAGTGCTTGGTATCTTGTTTTTTGAGGAAGATTGTACAGCCATATACTTTTTCATATATTTAACATATATAAATATTACTTTTTTAAAAAAATAAAAAAATTATTTCTTTCTTTTCTTGTATATTATTGCAAGTACTATTGCAATAACTGTTGCTATCACCAATATCCAAAGCCAAGTGAGCGAACCCTTTTCTTTACTCTTTCCAATATCTTTTTTACCTTCTTCTTTCCTTTCTTCTTCTGGCTCTGTTGTTTGTTGTTGCTCTTCTTCTGGCTGAGCGGTTTCCTCT
>CAZOKS010000027.1:12111-13690 GCA_964580745.1 uncultured Methanosarcinales archaeon
TTCTTCTGGCTCTGTTGTTTGTTGTTGCTCTTCTTCTGGCTGAGCGGTTTCCTCTTGCTTTTCCTCTGCTTTCGCTATCGCAATATTGTTGCTTTCTTCAGTTATGTTTTCCACTTCATTTGTTTTTGATTCCACTCCAAACTCTATCTTATCGGTATTGGAGAACAACAATACTGGGTCATCCACTAACACATAAAAGTTGCCTTGTATCTCGCTGGCGCTTCCTGCAACGCTCTTTGGTATCTCTACAATATAATCTCCCATATCTATCTCATAGGAAATCTCTACTAGGCTTATGGATGTGCCATCCTCTTTGATGAAAGTAGTTACCTTCACATTCCTCTTAACATTGCTTACTGCGCTTAACTCCCTATCGCTCAACTGCGACCTTACCTGCTCAGACAGCTCTGCAGGAGGAATCTCCTCTTCTCCCATGATACTGATAATCACTGCCTCAACATTCTCCAAACCCATATTATTTATCTGCTCCTGGAATTGGGAGGTATCGGTAAAAACGCTGCTCTCCTTGGCATTCTCAACTATCCCTTTCATCTGATTGCATGCATCCTTTACTTTGTTCTTTATCTGCAATGTAAGACCTTCTGTTAATTTCCCTATCTTTTCTTCATAGGTTGTCTTTGAAGGAGCCACTATAGGCTTGTACATTGTTCCGCCTTCTTCCTCTTCCTCAGGAGAAACAGTAAAGCTTCCTTCATTTTCTAATAATGTTGTATAAGTGAAGTCATTAGTATCTGAGCTAGTATTAAATTCGAAGGATACCGAGAATTCTGTTTCTTCCTCTACATCAGGAGAAGTCCAGTTTATATGGAAAATGAATTCAGCTGAATCCTTTAACTGAGTTGTATAATCATCATAACCATATCCGTATGAATAACCGTATCCATATCCATAACCAAAGAAGGTTTCTTCAGTTGAATATTCTTCTCCATATCCGTATCCATAGCCTTGTAAAGAGGTGTTAGTATCATGATAAATCAGGTTGTGGCCTGGAGAAGTGATATCAAAGTTCTCGCATTGGCTTAAATTGTTTCCATCCCTATCGAAAATGCAGGTGTATGTACTTCCTCCGCCTTCTATAGTAATAGTAAAATTCCCTTGATCAGGAATAATATCCTCTGAATGCAGGTCCATCTTTGCTGTAATCTCTACAACCTGCCCAGATTCTATCTCTTGATTCTCAATCTCTATGCCGAGAGTAACAGCTCTAACAGGCCCAGAGAATATTAACATAAGAACAATTACAATGCTTAATGCCGTGCTTATTATCTTTTTCTTATCAGCAATTTGATTGGAGAATAGCCTTTTTCTGATCCTCATTTGAGACCACCAAAGATATATTAATAAGTTATAGTATATAAAACTTATTGTTCATGCTCAATTTCTTTTTTAATTTTTTCTCATAAAAAGCTTTCCAAAGGATTCATGGTCCGAGAGTATTATATGGTTTTTAGCTATCTCTAAGGCCAATGTATTGCGATTGAAAAGTTGTTTCTCAAGAAATAGCTCAATAGTTATACCTGGGTTTGTCAATTCAGAATTAGTTTTTTGCTTCAATCCA
>CAZOKS010000028.1:0-13580 GCA_964580745.1 uncultured Methanosarcinales archaeon
CATTTATAAAAGCATAGAGCAAATATTAAGCGAACATGAGCAAAAAAGAAAGTTTAATCCGAAAACCAAGTCGATGGTGGGGGAAATATTCGATTACTTGGACGTAGATGCAAGAAGGGAGAAAGCTAATTTTTTGCGTTTTTTCTCCAAAGATGACGCCCTCGGTGAGCTGGATTATATTCTCTTTAAGAGGCCGAGAGACTCTCTCAGTTATTTCCTAAAAGCCAAGATATATAGTCAGGAAGAACACATGAGGGAATATATCTCCAATTTTTATCATATGTTGTTTTCTTTTTCAGAGGACAAAAATGAAAGGGAAAAGGCCGTCAAGGTGATGAGCCAGAATGTTGATGACCAATTCTTGTATTTTTTTCTTCATTCCTTTAAGAATGCCTTATGCTCTCGATTGAAGAAGAAACCTAGCTTTATAATGAAAAGAACTCTGGCAGTTGTAGCAAGAGGTTATTGGAAAAAAGAAAAAGACAGGCCGAGAAAAGTATTTCGAGAGGAATTCTGTCCTCTTGTTGAAAAGCAGTTTCCAGAGGCTACTTTAGATTTCCTTGAAGCCTTGGTAACAGAAAATGAGTATTATGATTCTGACTCTATGTATGAAAAGGATTTGGCAAGAAAAGAAGCAAAAGAACTTTATAAGAAAGCGTTTGAAAAACTAACTCAAACAGACAATTTTTCTTTTCAAGACGAGCTTGAATCGAGCAATCAAGTTTTCCTTGGCAAGGTGCCCCTTTTGCCAGATGTACTCTTTGTTGGAAAGACTAATAAAGAACCTCATGAGTTAAAAAAAGAATATGATTTACTAAGAAGAATACACGGTTCAATGGATGTTATAGAGACTTCTTTGGTCCCATTTCCCTTTTACTTTGGCAGGATTAACGACAGATACTTCCTGTTTGAAAGATTTTTTGAGGGCAAATTGTTATCGGAAGAAATACGTAATTTCTATGTACCTCCTTTAGTATTGACCAAAGCCCTGAAAAACTTAATATCTCTAGATGAAGCCTTTTCCTCAAATTACTATCTTTTTGGGAGCAGTACTATCCCTATTTATGATTATTACTCTGAACTCTCAAAAAGGATAGAAAGAGCACCTTCTTTATTGCCTAAGAAAGACCTTATACTTGAGTGTTGTTCTCCTTTCTTAGAGGAATTGAAGAATGCCGATAACCAGGTTTGTCACGGAGATCCTCATTCAAGAAACTTTGTAGTCTCTTATAAAGATGTTAAGGTGTTGGATTTTGAGAAGCTCACTTGGGCTCATCCCTTCTTCGACATATCCTATTTCTTGGAACAACCCGATATATCTAAACGGATTAAAGACAGGGAGGCCTTTGGCAAGGATGCCCTTGCTGGTAAGCAATACGATTTTAAGAATTATCCCCTCGCAGCATCCTTTGTGGATATACTGCAAACAGTTAGGTGCTCAAGTTGGTATGCTAATCAACCAAAAGAATATTTTCTCCAACTTGGAAAGTATTTTCAGGATAGGGCACTTACAAATATTGATGCAATAAAGGGTAATTTCTCTCCTGAAAAAAGAAAAAAGCTCGAAGGATTAGTAAAAATTATAGAAGAAGAAAGTAAATATATAAAGAAATAAAAATTTATCTCTTGAGCTTAAAGACCACATTAACATTAAGAGTTATGGTCTGCTTCTCTAGAGCGAATTCCGGAGCGTTTGCCTTGGCGCTCTCCATTATAACATTGCCTCTGAAGTATATTGGAGGGTAGTTCATCTGGCTTGGCTGTATATCAATAATCTCATCAACCTCCTTATCCATCATATCAGCCAAAATCTCTGCCTCCTTTCTTGCTTCATTTACACCCTCTTTAAGCATCTCCTTATAGAATTCCTTTTTCTTTTCTTCTGAAAGCTCGTATGAAATGCTTTCAATACGGTTAGCACCCATATCAATAACATCAGATATAAAATCCCCCATCTCTTCCATATTGCTCGTCTCAATAGTCAGGGTGTTATACACCTCATATCCAACAAACTCGCTTTTCTGGGTTTCTTTATTCCATTCCCTCCTTTCTCTCAAAGTGTATCTTGTCGTGGAAATCTCAACCCCCTCTTTGTTTTTATACTGCTCAATAATCCTGTTGTTGATGGCGCTGTTCTCCTCAATAGCCTTTTCGGTATTATTATTAAGGCTAACAATAGAAAATACTACCTTCCCCTTATCAGGCTCAATCTCCCTTTCAACGCTTTTTGAGACATCGAGTTTAAGCTCATCTTCCTTTTCTTCATTCAACACATTCAAAGTAGCAAGAGAGAGCCCTACAACCAGTCCCAAAAGGAGCATGTTTACAGTTATCATAAATTCCTTGTTCATAATAATCACCTCTTTAGCAATAGAAATACATTCCCTTTATAAACCTTCTTAAGACTTCAGTTATCATAGAAGCTTAGAAAAAAACTTAGAAAATGCACCAGCCGGGATTCGAACCCGGATTACCAGCTTGGGAAGCTGGGGTCATAGCCATTAAACTACTGGTGCAAGTAGTAAAAAGAAAAAGTTCTTAAAAAGAGTTGTTTTATTCGTCTTTGCTGTTATAAGAAGGCACAGCCGACTTTGAAATCAACATTATGTCTCCAATCGCCTTTACAAGCTGATGAGGAACAATAACACCTTTCGCATTGCTGATTACATTACTTAGCACAGAATTCCGTGTTGCTTTTATTCTCCAGCCGAATATCTTGTTGCTGGTAATTATGGATTCCTCTACATCTCCAAAGTAATCGCCTTCATCAGTAAAAACTTTCATATCGTATGTAGTGCTTATCCTTTTCATCTTTAACATCATAATCCCTCCATTTGCAATGAATACATACTATTGATTAACGATTAATATTTAAACTTTTATATTTTGTGTTTTTCCTAATCACAATGAATCAATCAAAACCAGCCCAGAAAAAGGGTTTGAGCCAGGATTTTTGTTTTGTAGGAACCTCGCATATAGCGCAACAAAGCTTGGAGAATGTTAAACAGGCATTCTATGAGTTCTCTCCCGATGTGGTTGCATTAGAGCTGGATTCCCAAAGAATAAAATCTCTCTATTCAGATAACCAAACTCAACCCTCTTTATTCGCTTTAATATCCCAAATCGGCTTGTTTGGAGCCCTATTTGTTAAGATAGGGCATTTCATTCAACAAAAATTAGGCAAGATAGTAGGCATATCCCCTGGCTCTGAAATGAAGGTTGCTGCAGCCCTTGCCAAGGAACGCAATCTCCCCCTCCTCCTTATAGACAGGAATATAAACATAACAATGCGAAGACTATCCAAGGCCTTTACCTTTAAAGAGGGCTGTCGTATTGTGTGGGAGCTGATAACTGCTCCTTTTATGAAAGAGAAAAGAATAAGGTTTGATCTCTCTAAGGTGCCTCCAGAAAAAGTAGTAAAGAATCTCATCAAGGAAATGAAAAAAGCATATCCCTCTTTATACAAGGTGCTCATTGAAGAGAGAAATCGCTATATGAAGAGAATGCTGGAAGACTTTCATAACCGCTTTCCCGAGAAAAAAATACTTGTGGTAGTGGGGGAAGGCCATAGGAGCTGGCTGGAAGAGCATTTAATGAAATAGGAATCTAAAGCAAAAGCTTTAAAAACCCTCTGTTAATTCACTTCCAAAGAAGATGGCAAGATTAAGAAAATTTGTGGCTTATAGACGATTGGAGAGACCTTATACAAGGGTTTCCAAGTTTAGAAGCAAATCCTTTGTTAAATCAAGGCCTCATATAAAAGTAACAAGGTTTGATATGGGCAACTTAAAAGGCGATTTCGGCTATGAGGTTTCTTTGATTTCAAAACAGCCACTCCAGATAAGACAAGAAAGTCTGGAATCAGCCAGGCAGGCCGCAAATAGAATCCTTGAGAAGAAGCTTGGTTTGGGAAATTATCATTTCAAGATTAGGAAATATCCTCATCATGTTTTAAGGGAAAATCCCCTTGCTTCTGGTGCAGGTGCAGATAGGCTCAGTAAAGGAATGAAACTTTCTTTTGGCAAGGTAATCGGCATCGCAGCTCAGTTGGAAAAAGGAGATAAGTTGATGTCTGTTTGGGTAAACAAGCAAGGTCTTGACTGGGCAAAGAAGGCATTGAGAAGAGCGTATACAAAACTGCCTCTCTCTTATTATATCGTAGAAGAGAAAGTCCAAGAAAAAGCATAATTCTATCTTAGCTTATTGATTTTGGTTTACTTAAGAAAGTTTTATAAACATCCCATCCAATTTCTTTAAGTTAAGGGTGATCTGAATGTTAGAGTCTTGGGGTGTAATAGGCACTTTGGAAGAGATTATTATAAATGCTATTATCTTCATTCTGATATTGTTCTGCGGTTTTATCATAGGACGTTTCGTTAAGAAAAGATTGATGAAGTTTGCTGAGAAAACCAAAACCAAAGCCGATGATATTTTTGTGGAAAAGGCCTTTCCATGGCTTAACTGGCTGTTTCTGCTCGTCGCAGGCAGGATTGCGATAGGATTTGCATTAAACTTTAAAACTCTTCCTTCCTATGTTGACAGCATATTCTACACCTTCCTTACGGTTCTAATTCTATTCTTCTCCGTTCATTTAATAAGATTCCTCATTGGAGTGTTGAATAGGGTAATTGCAAAAGAGAAAGGCATTACTGTGAAAAACCCGCTCTTGCCTTTATTCAACAGCATAACGAGAGTGGCAATTTATGTTGTCGGTTTCCTTGTTATCCTAGGTATCTGGGGAATTAACATCGGTCCTTTTTTAGGAGGCCTGGGTATTGCTGGATTGGCGATTAGCTTTGCTGTGAAGGATAGCCTTCAGAATGTATTTGGTGGTGTTTCCTTGATATTAGACAATACAATGAAGCTTGGGGACAGAATCAAGCTTGATGACGGCACATCTGGAATAGTTCATGATATGACCCTCAGGAGCTCTAAAATCCGAACATGGGACAACGAAATCATTGTCATTCCCAATGGTATTCTAGCCAACTCCAGAATTCAGAATATAGAAGCCCCTGACCCTAAAGTTAGAGCAGTAATTCCTTTCAGTGTGGCTTATGGTTCTGATATAAAGAAAGTCAAGGATTTGGTTTTTAAGACGATAAAAAAAGTTGAGAATTGTTTAGATGAGCCTGAGCCCTCGGTAACATTTGACGAGATGGCAGACTTCTCATTGAATTTCAGTGCAAAATTCTGGGTAGCACGCCCTAATCTTCGCTATGCTGCAAGTCTTCAGGCAAGAGAGATGATTTACAATGTCTTAAACAAGAACGGCATAAGCATTCCTTTCCCAACCCATACCATTTATGTTGAGAATGCTGATGCCAGAAAGAAAGAGAAGAACGCTGCTAAGGAATCTGCTAAATCTTCCAAAAAGAGAAAATCTAAAAAAACTAAGAAGTAAACTTGTTTTTTTCTTCTTTATCCTTTTTCTTTGGATTCCAACTCTTAAATCTTTCAATTATCTTTCCTTTTACCTCTTCGGAATCAACAAATACCTTGCTTTTTCCATAATTATTCTTTCTCAGAATCTCCAAAATCCTTTCTTTCTCCTCTAAAATCTTTTCTTTATCTATAATATCGGTCTTGCTCATATAAACATAGAGTTCTTTTCCAATCCCGATTGTCTTTAAGAGAAGCTTATTCTGTTTGTCCCTCTCGCTCAAAGGATCATAAACGAAGATAATCAAATCTCCTACCTCTGTTATTGCAAGATGGGCCTGCTTCTCAATAAGATTCATCTTCTCCAATCTATTAAGGGTTCCAGGCGTATCAATTATCTGAATCTGCTGCTCCCTATGCTTGATATAGTTAATGAGCAGTTTTTTAGTAGTGAAAGAATAAGAATTAATCTCGACATTAGCCCCAGTAAGCTTCTTCATCAAAGTTGATTTGCCTACATTTGGAAAACCAGCTATGCATACAGTAAAGAGCCCTTCTTTGACAAGAGGAAAATATTTGATTATTATCCTGTCCTTTTCAATCCTGCTAAGGTATTTGTCAAGCTGCCGCATAATAGAAGCAAACCTTCCAAATGCTTCCTTCCTCAACCCAGCACAGACACCCGGCTTATCACTCTTCTTCAGCTTCTTTATAACCTCTTTCTCTATCTTCTGGATAAGGTTTTTGTAATAGTTAACTCTCCCAAGGTTCTTTTTATACTCATTCACATTCACAAAGCAGGCAAAAAGCTTCCTCTTGAAATCGGAGAACTCTTCTACTCTTGGGAACTTATTTAGAATCTCGTCAAGCTTGCTTGATAATATAGAAGCCGCAATCTCTACTCTTGTAAGCTCTGCTATCTTAAACCATTTTTCGGCAATCTTTGCTTTTTTGGATATGTTGTCAATTCTCTTCTTAGCTCGCCCGAAAGCAAGATTGATATAGTCATCTGCTTGTAGAATTTCCGGCAACCTGTCAAGCTCTTCCATACCTCTTTAGAAAAGCCTTGTGCTTAATATTGTTTTTGTTATATTAAAGAAGTAATACATAATAATATATGTATAATAATACATGTGAATCAAAGCCAACTCAGAAATTCTCGGATTTCTTGGTAAGACGAGCGGCATAGCCCGCAATAATGTTCCTGATTTTCTTAGATTTAATATTAGCTATCTCCGCCAAAACCTCTTTGTTCTTCTCGTAGTCAGCAGTAAATTTATCTCCATGATTCTCAATAAGCTCCTTTGTCTTCCTTTTTATGTACGTGGTTTTGATTCTTCCCATTAAACAAAGGGAATCTCATTCACTTTAAAAAGCTTTCGCCCTCATTCAAAGGGATTTAAGCTTTCCTGTTATCTTGTCAATCCTCGATTCCTCATCAGGCCCGATGGCCAAAGCAGTTTCTGTTCCCGCAGGAACCTCTGTTCGTCCCGCATCCCTTACAATATATGCGATAAGCCCTTCCTGGTCAGCTTGTTTTTTGAGCTCTATTAGCTCTTCCAGATTCTCAACACCAAGAACGACCTTCTTCATCCCTTCTCTTCTCCACAGCTCTATCTTATTCTTTTCCTTCTTCAGTGTTCTTAGAACAGCCTCAACAGAAGCATGGCTGGCCTGAACCGCACACTTCCCCTTGCTCATCCCTAAATCTCGTCTTATCACAATCGCTTGTTTGATTTCCATTTTGCTCTTTGTTTATTTATTTTTTATATGCCTTGCCTATGCCTTACATTAAACAGGACTTTTTTTCGTTCTTCGTCCAGCAGGCAGCCATTTTTGGATGAGTCCCGAAAACAACAGAGGCACTATAAGATTGAATAATATGTTTGAGATTACAATCAAAGAAAATAGTTCTTTGCTTATCAGCATGTTGTCGTAGAACATCTTCACAATTACAATCCCTGTGCTAAACTTGGCTGAAAGCCCTATCCCCACCAGGATGCTTTTCTTTGTTTTGAATCTTTTTCTTCCAGCAAGCCAGGTAGCAAATACCTTTGCCCCCATAGTTAAGGCCATTATCCCAACAACAAGTCCTATAGAAGCAGAGATATATGGGGTATCAATCCCCAAGCAAACCCATAAAAAGAAAATAGGGGCAAAGAAACCGTATGACATTGTTTTAATCTCGCTTTCTATATGCTTTAATCTCTTCTTGGGTATAAAGGTCTTGATACTTATACCTGCTAATAAAGCTCCAAGAGGAGCAATTCCTGCTATCTCTCCTATGCCTAAGAAAAGGAAGAGTATTGCAATAGCCAGGAAAAAAACAATCTCAAGGTTATTGAATTGAAATCCTCTTCTTTGCCTTTGAAGCTTCCTCAATCCCACACTCAAAACAAAAAGCGCTATGAAAGAGAGGATTATTGTGAGAACCCCTGCTTTGCTCCCGCTGTTTGAACCTACAATAAAAACAGCAATGCTTAGCAATATTATCTCGAGTATATCGTCTATGGCCCCAATACTTATAATTGTCTGACCAATCTTCTTTCTGAGAAGTTTGAATTCCTCTAATATAGGCACCAATATTGCCTCACCTACCGTTGCGAAGGAGGAAGCAATAATCAAAGAGATAAGCCATTCTGTTCCCATTACAAAATGTATGAACAGTCTTCCAAAAAGGGTTTCAAAAAGCACAATAAAGAAAGTAGTCTTAACAAGAAAACTAGTATGTTTCTTTGCATCCTTTAAGTCAATCTCAAATCCTATGATAAATAAAAGGAAATACATCCCTAAATTGGCCAAGAAAACAAAAGCCTCAGAAGAGGTTATTGCTTCGAAAGGATTCCAGAATGCCAACCCTACCCCAAGAATAAGAGAAGCGAATATCCAAGGAAGTCTGACCCTTTCCAGTTGCTTCCCAATAATCAATGTAAAGAAAAACACAACGCTCAGGAAAAGTAATAGGTTAATCATACCCTTTCTTTTTTTATAACCTTTAAATTTCTTTCTCTTTTGACATCCCTTGCTCAAAAAGGCTAAACAGACTTATAAATGAACTTCATACTAACAATCCTATAGTATATTTTAGAGAGGATAATAGTCTGAAGAAAACAAAAAACTTTAAATATTGCAGTTTTTTATTATTTCATAATGGTAACAAAACCCCTGAGCTTTAAACATATTGCATTTCTTGTCCTTTTTAGCTTCCTCTCAGTTTTTCTTCTTTCAGGATGTAGCTTCTTGACAAGGTCTCTCAATGATTCACAATTGGATATGATATCTAGCCTAATCGAGAACATATCCAGGAAATCGGCTGAGAAACAGGAAGAAGGAATATATTCCCAGCTTGAAGAAGAAGGGTTGCTTTCAAATCAGACCAAGGGAAATCTTGTATTCCTTAACTTCTCAAACATTACCCTTCCATTAAATAGGGAATATCAGATTCCATTCAAAGCTTTTTGCAACGGCATAGAAGTCCCAATTAGATATTATCATCCTGTTTCACGAGATGGAAAGGTTAAATTAAACGGATCCCTTTCATTCCCCATAGAATCAAGGATTCAAGCAGAGTGTTTAGGCGAGACTCGGACCATGAAATATCTGATTAGAGCAGAGAAACCCAACAATCCCCCTGTAATCAAGGCTCCCCGAGAAGTAGCCGTTTTAGCAGGCCAAGAAATCGATTTTCTCTATTATGTGTATGACTTGGATTCCGACTTTGTAAATTTCTGGGTAGATGGATGGAAAACAAACCTAAGCTATACACCAACCCTTGAAGATGTAGGCACCCACAAAGTATTTCTACATGCATCCGATGGAGAGAATCATGTAGAGCAAACTGTCCTTGTCCATGTTGTAAACGGCGATTATTCCAATTTTTTCCAACTCAACATATTTAGAGCATAAAGAGCATAATTAGCATACAGGTGAAAAGAATGAACAAAGGCATTTTATTGGCAGTATTTATCATAGTCCTAATCGCATTATTTTACTATCTTGATACCTCTTCTACTCCTGTTCAACAAGCCGATTATTACATAGAGGCTTGGGAAGGAGATGTTATCTATTTAGATGTGGATAAACTCGTTGATATCCCTATAGAATACCAGACAACATTCTCTAAGCCCTTTAATAATCAGGGCATCTGGATAACAGAAGAAGGGGATGCAGGCGTCTATTTTGCCAATGTTTCCATTTACTTCCCTTCAAAGAATTCGACAACCCGAAGCACAATCAAAACAGTACTAAAATCAAGAACTCCTGATGCCAAGCTTGAAACCCCCAAAGCGATATCGGTAAAAGAAGGCAGCGTTGTCCAGTTCGGTGTAAGCACTTACGGTTCTAATCATACTATTCCACTTGAAGCTCAAAACCTCCCTCAAAATGCATCATTTGAGAATGGTTTTTTCAAATGGGAACCCTCCTATGAGCTAGTACAAACCCCTGCTTTATTCAAAAAACTGCGCTATTTGGGAATTTCATTACCATACTCAAAAACCTATACTGTTGTCTTTTCAACTCCTGATGTATCCAGGAAAACAAGAATCCGGGTTATTGATTCCAACAGACCTCCTTCTTTCCCCTCACAAATAAAAAGAATAAATACAATCGAAGGTGATCCTATAAAGATAACTCCAAATGCCGCTGACCCTGACAACGATTACCTCTTCTTCACGCTTCTGAGCGAAGAGGGAGAACCAATAGACCCAGAGTTTAAAGCCCAATCCGAGCATAATGGAGAATTACTAACATTAGTCGCATCAGATGGTCTTGAAACAGCTGTCCAGCTAATTCAAATCAATGTTCAAGATATTTACCGCCCTTTTAAATCCCTCCCTCACTCTATATTTCTTAAAGAAGGAGAGAAGAAAGAGTTCTTGATTAATGTTCCTTTAAGCATAAATAACTATTCCTTAACCTGTGATTGTCCTGATTATGTTAATCTGATAGATAACTTGTTGATAATCAACCCAGGCTACATAGTTGAGAACAACTCTCTCACAGACCAAGCAGTCTTAAAGTTCCAGTCTTCTGACTTTACTTTTAATCATACCCTAAACATAACCATAAAAGACAAGAATCGATTGCCAGAGGTCCTGAATGCAACCCCTGAGAAGCTCTTTGTGGTTTATGTTCGCGAGCCAATAGAATTTTCTCTTAATGTCTCAGATCCAGATGGAGATGAGCTTTCACTGAGATGGAGTTTTAGCAGGTTCAACAAGGAGATTGTTAACAAAACATCCTTTTGGGCAAGCTTCTCCTATCCCGGAGAGAAACACATAATCGCTGAGATATCCGATGGCAAAGATACAATAACCAAGGAATGGATTGCTGATGTCAGAAAAGTAGTAGAATATGCCCCAGTATCACCAGAAGAGAAAGAACCCTCTGAGCCGGAAGAACCTTCTGAAGAGCCTCTTGAAGAGCCTATAGAAGATGATTATTTGGAATGGAAGCCAGTAACGTTTGTGATATAAGCATCCCCTTTCTTTTTCCTGCTGTTTATAGCGTAATACATAGGTTATTTTAAATACTAGCGTGCCATAATATTCCTACTGGGTGAGAGAACATGCAAATATCCACATTCTTAAAAGCAATCCTCCCTCTTTCTTCAAAGAAAAGGGAACAATGGGATTCAACTAAGCCCTATCTCTCCCAAGAGGACTTGAAAGAGCTAAAAACCCTCCTAAAAACAGGTAAAATATTCATTTCCCAGAGGGATACTGAACTCTCGGATTCTTTAAAGATAAAATCCTCATACCCTCAGATATTCTTTAATCAGGAGAATCCGTCTCCAGAGCTGAAAGAAAGAGTAGAATTCCTTAATGATAAGATAAAAAAGGCTGCTAAAAGGAAGCAATTTGAGAACTTTGCCAGGCATTCCTTTGAAATCCTGCCGGAGATAATAGCACCAAACATACTGGGTTTTGAAGAGGTAAAGAAGGTTTTGGCTGCCCAGCTTTTCTCAACCGATAGATTGCATCTCTTAATCATTGGCGATCCTTCAACAGGCAAAACTGAGCTAATCAGAGGCGCTCAGGAGCTCTCTCCTATTAGCAGTTTTGGATTGGGCTCAGGGATAAGCAAAGCAGGACTTTCAATGACTGTATCTGGAAAGCAAGTAGTAAAGGGTTTGCTTCCTTTGGCAAGTGGAGGAGTATGCGCCATAGATGAGCTAAATCTCATTAAACAAGACGATTTAGGCGCTTTATACAATGCAATGGAAAAGGGCTTTGTTTCTTATGATAAAGCAAACACCCATAAGACTCTCAGTGCAGATGTCCGGGTTATGGCGACTGCCAATCCCAAGTCCAAGAAATTCTTAGGCAAATCCCCAAAATTCATTAGAAATCAGATTCCATTTGATTCCGCCCTCTTATCTCGTTTTCATATTATTGCAGTTGTATTGAGACCTGATGCTGACAAATTCGCGGCGATAGCTTCCTCTGTAATCAGGGAATCAAAGCAATTTCTTACCGAAAAAGATAAGGAATTCATAAAGGACTTTATTGAGTTCTCAAAAGGGATTTCAGTTGACTTCCCAAAATCCCTTGATGCCTATGTAAAGGAATTCGCTAAAGAGATAAGGGAAAATGAGGATAAGATGGTGGTAGAGGCCTCACCGCGACATATAGTAGGGATAGTAAGGCTTGCTAAGGCCTTTGCCAGGATGCGGCTCTCAAAAGAGGCATCCTCTGAAGATATAAAAGAGGCAATACGGCTTTTCAAAAAAGTGATGTACATAGGCTAGGGTTTTTGGGTTTTTATTTGCCCTTTTATCCATTCTCAATAGAATATTCTTCCGAAAGGAAAAATTTATAAATCTAATAAAAGATTCCCGTTATATGGCTTTTAATTTAAAATTATTTTTAAGGAAACTGTTCTCTAACCTTTTCAAGAAGAAGAAGCATATCAAACTTGGCTTATATGGCCCTCCTAATGGCGGTAAGACCACGCTTGCCAATCGTATCTGCCAGGATTGGTTAGGGGAAGATATGGGAGCTGTTTCTAACATTGAACATGAAACTCGTGAAATCCAGATTAAAGAAGAGGTCCACATAAAATCCGGGAGCAAAGAACTTTCTTTCAACCTTGTTGATACCCCTGGAATTGCCACCAAAATTGATTATGAAGACTTTATAAAATCTGGATTAAAAGAAAAGGAAGCTAAAAGCAGAGCCAAGGAAGCCACGAAAGGCGTTATAGAGGCTATTAAATGGCTTGACAACATGGATGCTGTTATAGTTGTTTTGGATTCCACAAAGGATCCATATACTCAAGTAAATCTTACCATCATTGGAAATCTCCAGGCGAGGGATATCCCATTATTGATTGTTGCTAACAAGATTGACTTAAAGAAGTCAAATGTTGAGAGGATTAGGTCTGCGTTTCCTCAATACAAGGTGTTGGGCATCTCTGCAAAGAGAGGCGACAACATTGATGAGATGTATGAAGAGTTGTTTAATTTGGTCTGAAGGTATTGGAAAATGTTAACCTTAGAATTTGTACCTTACTCGGAAATAGCTGGATTATCTTCTGTAGGTAGGATAAGGAAACTTCTCAATCTTGCTAAAGAGGACAAGATAGTTGTTATTCAAGGCAGATTGAAGAAGGAGGAAGAAGCAGAGTTGATTAAGGCGACTATGGAAGAGATAAATAAAGATTTTAAAGGGATTGAGCTTGCAGTAATTTATCCAGAAAATCATAAGGAAAAGAATTTTTTCTCTTCCTTAAAAGCAAAAGTAGTAAATGCTTTGGTAGGAGATGCTCAAGGACTAACCATAATAGGACCTGCTTCAGTAGTCAAAGAGATTAAAAAAGATCCTCACAAAATCCAGATATATACCTCAAGAAGAACCAGAAAAAGGAGGAAAAAGTAGAATGCCTCATCAGTGCGTGCATTGCGGGAAGATGTTTGAGGATGGCGCTAAGGAAATCCTAAAGGGTTGTGATAAATGCGGTTCCCGACTCTTTTTCTACATTAAGAAAGAAAGAGTCAAAGAGCTTCAAACGCTTCATAATAGCCTTAACAAAGAGGAAAAAGAGCAGATTGAGAAGGATATTGTGGATTTAATAGGAGAGGAAAGAATAAAGGACAATTCAGTTATACTTGATATTGAAGCAATTAGAATCCCAAAGCCAGGTGAATACGAGATTGATTTGGTAAGGCTGTTTAAAGGAGAGCCAGTAGTGTATAA
>CAZOKS010000029.1:0-13065 GCA_964580745.1 uncultured Methanosarcinales archaeon
CAGAACCTTCTGGTACCAAAGAAAGCAATATAACGGTTACTGCAGAGATGGATTAAGCTCAACAAAAAGATTTATAAAGGCTCTGGAAATCCCAGTTGTTGTTCATGGTTTAGGTGATTCTTATGGCCGAGAAAACAATTGAAGTGCTGATTGAAGGAGGGAAGGCAACAGCCGCGCCTCCATTGGGTCCTGCCTTAGGGCCAATGGGTGTAAATATAGGAGAGGTTGTTTCAGAGATAAACAAGAAAACAGCCAGTTTTAAGGGTATGCAAGTCCCTGTTAAGGTAATAGTAGATGAAAAAACCAAGGAATTTAGCATAAGTGTTGGGACTCCTCCAACCTCAGAGCTGATAAAAAAGGAGGCTGGTATCCCTAAAGGAGCGGGAAATCCTATTCAAGAGAATGTAGCTAATCTTTCTTTGGAGCAGGTAAAGAAGGTTGCTGATATGAAAGAGGATGACCTTTTGGGAAATGGAATTAAATCCAGAGTAAAAGAGGTAGCAGGCACATGTCGCTCAATGGGTGTATATGTTGAAGGTATGCTTGCGGATAAATTTATTAAACAAGTAGATGAAGGAAAGTTTGATAATCAATTGAGCTAAGGTGAGAAAAATGGAGATTGAAGTCTTGGAAGAAAGTAAGAATCATATAAGATTTGTTCTGCCAGAAATGGACCATACCTTTAGCAATATTCTTGTGGAAACATTGAATGCTTTCTCAGAGGTGGATACGGCCGCTTACTCTATAAAACATCCTTTAGTTGGAAGGCCTGAGTTTGTAGTTAAGGTTAAGCAGGGGAATTCTGTTAGAGCGATACTCAAGAAAGCAGCTAAAAAGATTGAGAAAGATATTTCAGATGCAAAGAAAAGTTTTTCCAAGGCAGCGGCTTAGTTCTTGTTACAATATGAGTCCTTTTAATCTTTCTAAAAAGGAAAGAAAAGCCATTATGGATTATTCAAAGGCTTGCTTGCTGAATTTATTAAACTTGTCTAATGATGGGATTCTTAAGCAAAAAAATCCGTTGTTCTTTTCTATTTATAAGCAGGGCCAATTGAGAGGAAGAGCAGGTGTGATTGATTCCAAGAAAATCATCGCTTATAATTTAAAAAGGTTGGTAAAGGCGGCTGCTTTTGAAGACCCTCGTTTCAATCCTGTTTCTAAAGAAGAATTTCCTGAATTGGAATTAGAGGTTTCCATTCTTGGCGATTATGAGCTGATAGAGGCAAAGTCGCCTCATGAGCTATTAGATTCTTTTGAGTTGGGAGTGCATGGATTGTTGTTGAGAAAAAAGCTCATAAGTGCTGTTTCCCTGCCTCAAGAGGCGGAGGAGGGCAAAATGAGCAGGATGGAGTTTGTTTCCATGCTTTGTCAGAAAGCTGGACTCAGGTCGTTAGATTGGTGGAAGGCTAGAATGCTGAAGATTTACAGGTTTACTGTTCTTATTCTGAAAGAAGATTTCCAAAAGTTTTAAATCCTATTTCTCTCGGCCATACGGATTTAATGGCTTTGTTTAGTAAAAAAGGGAATAAGAGTTTAGGTCCAATAGATAGGTTTCTTATTGATGGACTCTGTTTTGCCATTATGCTTAGTGTTGGCGAAGCTTTCTTTCCTGCCTATGCAGTTTATCTTGGGTTTTCAGGGGTATTGATGAGCTATCTCTTTGCATTCCCTCGCTTAGTTTCTGCTCTTGGGAATCAGCTTGCTAACTTCTTGCTTCATAGGTTCTCGAGCAGGAGGAGCATTGTTACTTTTATGATACTTGTTCAATCTATAACATGGCTTCTGGTGCTTTTTTGCGGTATATTACAAGTAAACTTTATTGTGTTTCTTATTGTTTTTACATTATATTACTTTGCGGGTTCGCTCTCCAGTCCTATTTGGTATAGTTGGTTGGGATATTATCTCACTCCTGGAAAACGCGGGGATTTCTTTGGTTTAAGAAATAGGATTCTTAATCTTACAATGTTCTTTTCTTTTCTTGGTTCTAGTCTGCTTATTCAGTTTCTGAAGGGGAGAACTGTTTATGGCATTGAGGGTGAGATGCTGGCTTATTGTCTTTTCTTTTTGATTGCCTTTTTTTCCCGTTTCATTGACTTCCTTAACCTCAAGAAGGTAGAGGATGTTGATCTTTCTTTTGTTTATGAAGATAAAATCTCTCTTAAAGATACACTTTTCCCTATCAAATATCTCAATAAAGAATTCATAATGCTTACTTTGTTCTCATCTTTGTTCATGTTCTCGGTTTTCATTGCTGTGCCTTTCTTCCCAGAGTATATGCTTGAGTACCTTAATTTTAGTTATCTTCATTATATCGCTTTTTCAGTGGTTGCAGTGCTGTTAAAATTCCTAACCAGCCAAGCAATAGGGCGACTGGGAGACTTGCATGGTCATGCTCGTTTGTTTATTATTGGCTCTTTTATTATTGCTATCTTTTCTTTTGTTTGGTTTTTTTCCGAAAGCTTTCTTATTCTTATACTCTTTGATGCCTTTGTGGCTTTTGGCTGGGCAATATGGGATATATTTTCAATAACTTTGTTGTATGAATACTCTCCTAAAGAAAGAAGAACCTTCCTCATTGCTTGGTATAATTCCGTTGTAATATTGGGTGCTTTTTTTGGTAGTCTTGCTTCAGGATTTTTATTTTCTTTCTTTGATGGAATTCTTACCAATCCTTATGAATACATTTTCCTTGTTTCTTCTTTGCTGAGATTGGGCTTGATAGTAGGTTTTGCCTTCTTCCTCAAAGATATCAGAAGCTTTGTTCCTATTTCTCATCCAAGGATAGTTTTGCGGCTCTTCCACATTTTGCCCGGGGAAGGGCTGCGCTTTATGCCTGTGTCCCTCAAAAAGATTCAGGAGAAAATAAAGCTCAAGCGATTTTGAGGTAAACTAAAATAACCAAAAGATTTATTTAGTATTGCTAAGTATTTATTTTAGTTGGAAAATTCATGAAGGTGTGTTTAAATGTTTGATGTTTCGAGGCTGCAGGATACAAGCAATCTTGCTAAAGAGTTAGTTGAAAAAGGTATTGCCAAGGATTTTGATGAGGCTCTTAAGATTATTGAGTCCAACAACATGGTCAAGTCCAATGAAGAGTTGAAGGCTATTAAAGAGGAGAGAGAGGAAAAACAATCTCCTGTTAATGCTAAGAAAGAGACTGATAAACAATCGAAGGAGGATGTTAAAGAGAAAATGCAATCTCAAAAGGTGCAATCTCAAAAGGATGAGGGGGATAACAAGATAGAAAGCGGTCTCGGTGAGTTGCAGGATAAGATCTCTCAACTTAAGAATCTGCTAGAGAAATATATACAGCAGAACGATAAGAATCTTCAGGAGTTGGATGAAAGGCTTAGGAAGTTGGAGAACAAGAGCCAAAGCAATCAGGAGTTCCAACAGAAAATCCAGCAGCAGGAGAAGAAGAAACCTCAGAAGAATGTTACTGGTGCGGGAGAAGGCCTTAATCCTGATGATTTTGCTGTTGATAAAATATTCAACAATTCTAACGGTCGGTTGGACAAGTAGTTCTTTTGATTTATTGTGTAACAAAAACCTTTTAAAGAATCTATTTATGCTAGTTAGTCATGCCTAAAAGGAAGAAGTCTGGGAAGGAAACCAAAAACACCAAGAAGAGTAGTAAGATAACTTCAAGGAAAAGAGAGAGAAGCACGTATTCTTTGGATTTTAAGACAACAAAAGATATTGATGTTCCTAAGAAAATTATTGATCAAGTAATTGGTCAGGATGATGCTGTTAAAGTAATCACAAAAGCTGCTAAACAAAGAAGGCATGTTCTTTTGATTGGGGAGCCTGGAACAGGAAAGAGTATGCTTGGTATGGCTTTAGCTGAAATGTTGCCGAAGGAAAAACTGGTAGATATACTTGTTTTCCCTAATCCCCACGATGAGAATAAACCACTGGTTAGGACAGTCCCGGCAGGCAAAGGCAGGGAGATAATGAATGCTTCAAGCTTCTCTACCAGAAGTTTTATGAAAAGGAAGCTTCTTATCACTGTTGTGCTTCTGGTTGTTGCTTTGGTGGCCCCTTGGTGGATAAGGGCCGAATATGGAGATATCATGGGGGCTGCTACATTGTTGAGCTCTTGGTTCTTTTTAGGGGCGTTTATTCTCTTTATGAATTTAAGTCAACAGAGAAGTCAGCAACACTCTGCAAGCCATTTAATTGTGGATAATTATGATAAAAAGCAAAGCCCTTTCTATGATGCTACTGGAGCCCATGCTGGCGCTCTTTTAGGGGATGTCCTGCATGATCCGTTTCAGAGCGGAGGATTAGGGACTCCTGCTCATAAGAGGGTTGTAGCTGGAATGATTCATAAAGCTCATATGGGTGTTTTGTTTATAGATGAGATTGCTACATTGAGTAGGATGACCCAACAGGAATTATTGTCAGCTCTCCAGGAAGGAAAGTTTCCCATCACTGGCCAAAGCGAAAGAAGTGCAGGAGCAATGGTAAGGACAGAGCCGGTTCCATGTAAATTTGTGTTGGTTGCTGCGGGAAATGTTGATACAGTAAAGCATATGCATCCTGCTCTCCGGTCTCGTATAAGGGGTTATGGTTATGAAGTATTTATGGAGGATTCTTTTAAGGATACTCCTGAGAACAGATTTAAGATTGCTCAGTTTGTAGCTCAAGAGGTAAGGAGGGATGGTAAGATACCTCATTTTACCAAGGAGGCTGTAGAGCAGATAATAAGAGAGGCCAGAAGAAGGTCAAATAGAAAGGGTTATCTGACATTGCTTTTAAGGGATTTGGGAGGGCTTGTTAGAGCTGCAGGTGATATTGCTCTTGAGAAGAATGCTAAGTATGTTGATGCAGAGCATGTGTTTAAGGCAAAGGTTTTGGCCCGGCCCTTAGAACAGCAGATTGCTGATGATTATATCACCAAGAAGAAGCAATATGAGGTAATAATGACGAAAGGGGAAAGAATAGGTAGAGTAAATGGCCTTGCTGTGATGGGTTCTGCCTCTGTGTACTCTGGAATTATTTTGCCTATTGAAGCAGAGATTACTCCGGGTGGAAAGAAAAGTGATTTCATTGCTACAGGAAAACTAGGAGAGATAGCAAAAGAAGCGGTTAAGAATGTATCTGCTATTGTTAAGAGGCTTTTTGGCGAGGACCTGAAAGATAAGTATGATGTTTATGTGCAATTCCTCCAAACCTATGAGGGAGTGGAAGGGGATTCTGCGAGTGTCGCAGTCGCTACAGCCGTAATTTCTGCTCTGAAGAGAATCCCTATCAAGCAGAACCTTGCGATGACAGGTAGTCTTTCTGTTAGAGGGGATGTGCTGCCCGTTGGAGGAGTATCTGCTAAGCTGGAAGCTGCGATAGATGCGGGTATGAAATACGCAATTGTGCCTCATAGTAATGTCAATGATATTGTGCTGCCTGAAAAGAAGCTCAGCAAGATAAAGATTATTCCTGTTAAGAGTATAATTGAAGTATTAGAGAAGGCATTGGTGTGGAAAGGCAAAGAGAATGAACTTAAAAGGATAAAAAAAAAGGTTTCTTAGATTCTTTGATTCACTGAAATATAGTATAAGTAAGTTTTTTATAATATCTGTTTAATTTGAGGATCCTATCAGCTTAGATGTTTAATGTGTTGCTCATGGTATGTTTTGAAAATATATTTTTTGTTATACATTTTTTCAAGGACATATCTTTTTAAGATTATCAAACTCAATGATTATTACTTTTTTTGCCCCCTCTAAAAGGTTTTTAGTTTTAATAGATCTCACTAAACGAAGAGGAGTATCTTACACGATTTTAAATGAAAATTGTTGGTGGTATCAATGCAGATTAGGAAAGTTAAGAAAAGGGATGGCCGAATAGTTGCATTTGATAAGGATAAGATTGTGTTTGCTATTTATCGCGCTGCCAGAGCAGTAGGCAAGAACAATCGTAAGAAAGCTCAGAAACTTGGAGATGAGGTTATTAAATTACTTGAAGAGAATGCTGCTTCTCCTATTCCTTCTATTGAGGAAATTCAGGATTACGTTGAAAGGGTTTTGATTAAGAATAATCTTTATGACGTGGCAAAGGCCTACATCATATATCGGTATAAGAGAGAAAATATGAGGAACGCCCAGCATCTTTTTTCTAATATTGATTTGGTGGATGATTATCTGGATGTTAATGATTGGAGGGTAAAGGAAAATGCGAATATGGATTACTCCCTTCAGGGCTTGAATTTCCATATCTCCTCCATAATTAGCTCACAATACTGGCTCAATAGAATTTATCCTGAGGCAGTTAAGAATGCTCATATTAACGGTGATTTCCATATCCATGATTTAGGCACTTTGAGTGTTTATTGTGTGGGTTGGGATTTGCAAGACCTCTTGAGAACTGGGTTCAGGGGAGCTAAGGGAAAGATAGAATCAAGGCCGCCCAAGCATTTGAGGACTGCTTTGGGGCAGGCAATAAATTTTTTCTATACCTTGCAGGGTGAATCCGCGGGGGCTCAGGCCTTCTCTAATTTTGATACCTTGCTTGCTCCTTTCATCAGGTATGATAATTTGAATTACAAGCAGGTTAAGCAGGCATTGCAGGAGTTCGTCTATAATATCAATGTGCCAACAAGGGTGGGGTTCCAATGTATGTCTGAAGATACAGAGATCCTTACTCCCTCTGGTTGGAAAACTTATGAGGAAATTGAGGAGGGGGATATTATAAAAACATTTAACCTTGAAAAGCAGGAAATAGAAAACAAAAAAGTAAGGTATGTTTTTAGAAAGAAATACAATGGTCCTATGTATAATCTAAAGAATAGAATTCAAGACCAGTTAATTTCTCCAAAGCACAGGGTGATTAGAAAGAAATTCCAGACAGATGAATATGTAATGGAACCTATTGAAGATATATTGAAATTAAAATCTCCTTTTATTGTACCAGTTGCAGCAAATAATTCAAAGAAAGATATAGACATTAGTGATGAGCAAATAAAATTAATGGCTTGGATAATCGGGGAAGGTAGTATAGAGAGACCAGGAAAGAATTATAGAAGTTGTTATAGGGTAAGTATTTATCAATCTGAGAATAAGAAACCTGAGAATTATAAAGAGATTAAAGCTTTGCTTAAACACTTTAATCTGAAGTTTTCGGAGTATACCCAAAAAGCTCTTGGGGAACCTGTTAAAAGGTTAAGGCTTGATGCTAAATCATCGAAGGTAATTCATAAATGGTTTAATACAAGAGAATCTGTGGGATTTATTCCATCAAAATTAACTGACATGAGTCAAAGGCAATCTGAACTTTTCTTGAGAACATATATTAAAGCAGAGGGATTTGAGGGATGTAAGATTGCTACTACTGATATTGATATTTGTGATAAGTTGCAGGCAATTGCTTCAAATGCTGGCTATGGCTCTACTGTTCTTACTAAAACTCCAACTATTGGTACAAAACCTATTTTTGTAATCCGTCTAATAAAACACAAAGATACATATATCCAGCAGATTAAAAAAGTTGATTATTCGGGGGTTATTTGGTGTCCAAATACCGAAAATGAGACGGTTATTGCTCGTAGAAATGGCAAGGTGTTTATTACAGGAAATACCCCATTTACAAACATTACTATGGATTTAAAGGTTCCGAAGTTCATGAAAGATGAGCCTGTAATCATTGGAGGGAAAACTCAAGAACAAACCTATTCTGAGTTCCAGAAGGAGATGGATATGTTTAATAGGGCATTTGCAGAGGTTATGAGTGAGGGTGATGCGAATGGCCGAGTTTTTACTTTCCCTATTCCAACATATAATATCACAGAGGATTTCGATTGGGATAATGAGAACCTTAGGTCTTTATGGGAAATGACTTCCAAGTATGGAATTCCTTATTTCTCTAACTTTGTTAATTCTGATATGAGTCCTGATGATGTGAGGAGTATGTGTTGCAGGCTGCGTTTGGATAACAGAGAACTTCGGTCAAGAGGAGGAGGGCTTTTTGGTTCTAATCCTTTGACTGGTTCAATAGGTGTTGTAACCATTAATCTCGCGAGACTTGGCTACCTTGCCAAATCTGAAGAAGAATTCTTTGACAGGCTTAGTCATCTGATGGATTTGGCTCAGCAGAGTTTGGTAATAAAAAGGAAAACCCTGGAGAATTTAACAGAATCAGGTCTTTTTCCGTATTCTAAGTTCTATTTGAGGGATATAAAGAAAAGGTTTAATCAGTATTGGAAGAACCATTTTTCTACTATTGGCTTGATTGGAATGAATGAATGTTGCCTGAATTTCCTTGGTTCTTCAATCGGAGAAGAGGAGGGTAAATCCTTTGCGTTGAAAGTTCTGGACTTTATGCGCGATAAGCTTGCTGCGTATCAGGAGAATACAGGTGATATTTATAATTTAGAGGCAACTCCTGCTGAATCTACTTCATATAGGCTTGCTAAGATAGACAGAAGGAAATTCCCTGATATTATTGTGGCGAATAATTCTGAAGTAAGCAAGGGAGCAGAGCCATACTATACCAATTCCTCGCAGCTGCCTGTTTATTTTACTGATGATCTATTTGAGGCACTAGATTTGCAGGACCCTCTTCAGGTCAAGTATACTGGAGGCACGGTTTTCCATATCTTTGCTGGAGAGCAGAAGATTCCGGTAGAATCTGTAAAAGCTCTAGTAAGGAAGGTTGCTCACAATTATCATCTTCCTTACTTTACTTTATCGCCTACGTTTAGCATATGTCCTGAACATGGCTATATCTATGGAGAACATCATAAATGTCCAAAATGCGCAGAAAAGAGTAAGGATACGGAATGCGAAGTATTTTCAAGGATTGTTGGTTATTTAAGGCCTGTAAAGCAATGGAATGACGGCAAGAAGGCAGAGTTTTCCCAGAGAAAACTCTATGATACAAAGATTCTGGAGATTGGGGAGAAGCCCAGAATAGAAACAGATTAAAATGGATTTTGCTGGCTGGCAGAAACAAAGCTTGGTTGATTACCCCGGGAAAATTACAACCGTTTTATTCACTCAAGGTTGCAATTTAAGATGTCCGTTCTGTCAGAATCCGTCCTTGGTTTTACCTGAGCTATTCAACAGAAATGCTTCTTATCCTGAAAAAGAGATAATAGAATTTCTTAGCGCAAGAAAAGGATTGCTGGATGCTTTAACAGTTACTGGTGGAGAACCTCTCCTTCAATCAGAGCTGCCCAAGTTCTTAAGCCAGGTTAAAAAGCTTGGTTTTTTTATTAAACTGGATACTAATGGGACTCTTCCCGAGGTTTTAAAGAAGTTGGTTGATTTGAATGTGGTGGATTTTGTGGCAATGGATGTAAAAGCTCTTTTAGTATATGAAAGATATAGAGAGTTTACAGGCGACATTTTGACTAACCCAATGTTTAAAAATATTCATAGAAGCATTGATTTCTTGAAAGAAAAGGGCAAGGAAGGGCTGCAGGTTGAGTTTAGAACAACTTTGATAAAGGGCCGACATTCCAAAGAAGAGATAATTGAGATTGGAAAAGCTCTCACCGGAGCATCTTGTCTTGCTCTCCAGAGCTTTAGACCTGGTAATATACTTGATTCATCTTGGAACAAATTCTCAGCTTATATTGAGGAGGAGCTGAAGGCCTTGAAGTCTCAATTAGAAAAATATGTTGGGAAAGTGGTTATTAGATAGTTCTTATACTCTAAAAGTTATTAGGGGAACGAACATTTCTTCTTTGCTTATACCGCCATGATTGCCTATTAGAATTTTAGATTTCTTGCCGGGTTTTTTATCTCTTAAAATGTAGTTCTCTTTCATTATCAAAATGAAATCACCAACCCTATGGGTAAGTTCTGGATGTGGTTTATACATCCCAAAATACCCTTTTTTGATAAGGTCTTCAGATTCATGCATCCAACAGATATGGCTCATCTTGTTTCTTACATAATACTTAAAGTCCTTGGTTTTTGAGGGATGAACATAGCAATAACGAACTCTTGGTTCCCCGCATAAAGGCATGGAAAGGCATTCCTTGAGTTTTGGATGTTTGTCAAGCCAGATAGTTCTGCTCTTGTCTGTATCCTTCTGGCCATGATCACCGGTAATTATTACCGTAGAGTTGCTTCCCTCAATCCTTTCAATAAGGGTTTTTATGGCTTTGTCTATGTTCCAGAATTCCTCTTTGGCTTCAGGGCTGTTCATTCCGAAATGATGTCCCTTGTTATCTAAACCCGGGTAGTAGGCGTATACATACTTCTTTTTTCCTTTTTTCCTTCTCGCTTCTGCAGCACTCTTTATCTGTCTGATGAAGCCATTTAATGTAGTATAGCCGTTTCTTTCTGAATTCTTTGAGGTGGCTTGCGTGAAAGCAGTATCTTTGATTTCGATTGGTAGGATATAACTGCTCCTCCTGTTTATCTTTGAAGGGAAGGAGGATTCTGAGAAACTGTATCTCAAATCCTCAAGTTTGCCTAGAGAGGCTCTTCCTGTTCTTAAGCTAAATGGAAGAGTTGCTGCAACAGCTCCAAGCTCTCTGAGAAGCATATACCAGCCTGTAAGACCATGCTGCTGAGGTGCTTCTCCTGTGAGGAAGACTGGAATTGCACTGGCAGTTGTTGAAGGAAATACTGAGGTCATCCTTGCCCTCAACCCTTTTTGCAGGAAAGAAGTGTTTTTTCTTTCTTTAAGGAAATGATAGCCCAAGCCATCTATAATGATAAGAATTATATTCCTTGAATCTGAAAGTTCTTTGCTTTTCAGAGCAGATAATTCAGGATATCTATGGCTGTATCCCATTGCGTTCCCTAAAGAACTCATGAGATTAACTATGCTGTTTCCCTTGTAATCTGGTAGAGGCATTTCTAATAGGTTATTCTTATTTTATTTAAATACTTTCTCTATTTCTATTCAAGAGAATTAATAAGGGTTGTTCATGTCAAACACAAGCCCGCTTCATATCAGGTTTTTGGTTCCAAGCACTTTTGCATTAATAGGGTTATGATATTCTCGGAATCGGACTGGCAGAGTGCAGCTTGTTCTTTTTATATATCTTTATTCTTTTTTTATTCTTTTCCAGACAAATCCGTGATTTTCAATAAAATGTGATAAAAAGCTTTTTAAATATCTCTTGAACTCTCGTAGATATGGGGGAAACAAAATACGGCGTTATTTCTGACATCCACAATGGCATAAACTTGCTTCCAAAAGCCATAGACCTTTTAAAGGACCTTGGTGTTAAGAAGCTTTTGATAAATGGCGACATAAGTAATGAAAAAGAAAGGCCTCAAGATACGATATGGTATAACGAGGCAGTGTTAGAGATTATTGGTAAAAGTAATCTTGAAAGCTATGTTCAACCAGGAAGCCATGAATCTTTGTTTACTTATAGTTCTGTCATGGATTACTTTTCAGATAAATATTCGAATATTATTGATGTAACGAAGCAGCAGAAGATAGAGCATAAAGGGCACACTTTGGTTTTCTTGCCGGGCTCTGATTTTCTTTGTGGCGGAGGGTATTTGATTGGAAATGACGAGGGCATTCCAAGCGGAAGATATATTCAAACTCAAATAGGATTGATGTCATTTGAAGAATTTGGCCAATATGCTAGTGCTGTTCAGCAAGGAATTGCACAAGGTGCGGTACAATATGCCAACATGAATGATTTAAGAAAATTAGTAAATGATCCGGACAAAAGTATTGTTGTTTGCCATGTTCCAAGAAAATTTGACAATCTTGAAGATGCAGTTGATATGGCTGAATTTGGAGAAGCAACACAAAAATTTAATCTATATGGTAATGATGTTGAACAAGGTTCTGTATTTCCTCTACCTGTTGCACAGCAAATTCTTCAGACAGATGCAGATTTTCCCATCGAAATAAAACGAGAGAACAGGGGAAACAAGGATTTAAAATCTCTTTTTGAAGAATTAGGAATAAATAAAGCAGTTAGCGGTCATTTCCATGAGAGCAGCCATAGAGCTAATGATTCAGAAGGCAATCATGTTGATGAAGACGAGTGGGTAAAGAAATTGTTCTGGAACTCAGGTCATTTTGAAAAAGGCTACTTTGGTATTCTGAGTGTTGATGAGGATAAGGTAAAATATAGAAATTTATTTCTCCATTCCTGATCAGCCCAATATGCTTAAGAAATTAGGTTTATTGTTAATGTGTCGTTTGAAATTGTTTTATTTCCTTCCATCACATTAAGATTTATATCATACGGGCCAGGATAAACTCCGCCACAACCCGATGTGCAGTGAGGTGTTTTATCTGAAAAGCTTAGATTATTAAGACCCTTCTTAAGTTCAATTGCTTCCTTAAGGTTTATATAAGCACGATTGTATGGCTTTATTCCCTTAATAGATAATGTAACTCCTTCCTTGTTTGATGGACTTTTTATGCTAATGAAGAATGTTATGTTTTCATATGAGCTATAGGTTGCTTTGCCAGTTTCAAAGGATAGGATTTCTATCTTTTCATTGTTTTCATCTTCTTCTGTTTGGCTATTGTTAATAAACTCTTCTTCATTTTCTGATGAATGGGAGGGATTTGAGCCGCAGCCCGCCAACAAGAATGACAGAACAACTATTCCCAATATTACAATGAATTCTTTCATTTTTTACTTCATTTTACTCTAATCTGAACCATGGATTCTCGCATCCCTCTCTAATGCATTTCTTAACCTGAGCTTCCATCTCCTTAACCATTCTCTCAGCAAAGCCCTCCCAATATTTATCTCCTATGAAGGTTGTAGGAACTCCTCTTGCTTGGAATCCATAGGCATTTGCCATTTTTTGAAAAAGCTGTGCATTTTCCTCACTCTTCCAAGTCTCGAATTTTTTAACCTCTAATTCTGAATATTTAGTTTCCAGTTCTTCAAGGAAAGGCTTTTCATGAGCGCAATGAGGACATCCATCTCCCCAGAAGAAATAGATTATTACCTTACCAGAGTCATCTTGTATGTCTGATGTTGCATCCCCTGTTATGCTGGAGTTTCCAGCTGTGTTAATCTTATCATTTGTGCATCCTGATAATAATATAAGCCCAATTGCTAATGCAATAATCATGTTTCTTGATATCATCTTATTTTCCCTCCGGAAGAATTATGCCCTTCTT
>CAZOKS010000030.1:0-12924 GCA_964580745.1 uncultured Methanosarcinales archaeon
CTATTTAAATATTTCGGATTTATAGCTTGCCTATAATGTTTTTTCCATCTTATAATGCTCAATAGAGCCAAAAAGCGTATGCCCTTTCTCAACAATATTATAATCGTTCTTTTTGTAGAACTCAAGCGCGTTCTTCCTTGCATTAAGAGTAATTCTCTTAGCGCCATTCTCTTTGGCCCTTTCCTCTAATCTTCTTAGGATCCTGCGTCCTATGCCTTTTCCTTGATATTCTCTTTCAACAGCCATAAACCGAACCTGCGCTTCCTCTTCAGAATTAAAATGAAGCCTGCCAACGCCAATAACCTTTCCTTTTTCTTTAGCAATTATATGAAACGCTTCATCTTCTTTCTCGTCTTTCTCGCTTCCCTTGGGTTGATTCCAGGGTTTCCTGAGCAGCCGCCATCTAAGCTCATAATATGCTTTAAATTCTCCAACAGTTTTAGGAGGTCTGACTTCCATAACATCTGTTATTTAATTTTTTCTTATTTTAATTTATCGGAAAAGGATATAAGAAACCATTCATAAAAATGCATACATGCAAGAAACAAATAGACCTTTCTTGACCTGTTCACTAAACCTCACCTTCAAATTATTCTGAACAAACCCTGGTAATCGAAAAGTTTATATGTTTTACCATCCTCTAAACAATATGTGATTTGTATAAAAGATTATCTATATGACCCTGGAAACATAACAAATGAATTTTATAACACCCCCTATGAAAGCAAATACCTGTTAAAAGGAGAAGGAATTGATGATTGGAAATTAACAATGGAGCAGCTTTTAGATGGTGGATGTTTGCTCAATGGGGACTGATATTTTACAAAGTTTTTCTTTCTTTTTTCAGAGACCTACTCAAGTACAGTTAGACATAACTAACAAATGTAATTTGAATTGTATCTATTGTTACAATTCATCGAATTCTTTTTATTATGGTAGAGAAATGGATGATTGTACATTTAAAGGCGTCGTATCCCAGATTATCAGTGACCTACGTCCTGTTTTTGTTTCTTTTTCAGGAGGTGAACCACTTCTAAGAAAAGAGTTATTATTGGAATCTATCAGTATGTTAAAAAAGGGTCGCATTGAAGTTCATATTAATACAAATGCTTTACTCTTTGATAATAAACTCTGTGAATTTTTTAAGAAGTTAAATGTAGATAAGATTAACATAAATGTGGAAAGTCTTGATGCGAATAAGTATGATAAAATGAGGGGTAAGAAGGGGTCTTATAGAATTTTAAGAAAAAAATTAGAGTTACTAAAGTCAAGCATTGGAGCTCAGAAATTATCAATTGCCGTAGTTGTCACAAAAGAGAATCTTCACGACCTTTTGAGTTTGGCAACATTTGTTAAAAAGAACAATTTTATGGAACTGCATCTTTTAGATATGATTCCGACATTTGGTAATGATCGAACGATTTTATTAACAAAAAAGGAGTGGGTTGAATTTTATAAAATTTTCAACAGAATAAAATCGTTAGGGATTAGAATAAAACCCAATCATGCCTTACTTTTCCTTTCTTCTTTTCGTGAAAAAGTTTTTTTTCCGTTTTGTATGGCTGGTCGGCTTAAAATGGTTATATGCTCAAATGGTAAAGTTGTTCCATGTAACTATTTCAAAGATCCTAAGTATGTTTGTGGCGATGCAACAAAAGAGAAGCTATTGAAGATTTGGAAAGACTCAGAAGTTATGAATAGATTTAGATATTCTATGAAAGGATATGAATCCTGCAATTCCTGTGAATTTATAAAAGGATGTGCAGGAGGCTGCAAAGCATTGGCTTTAGGGTTAAGGGGCAAAGCATTTAGTCCTGATCCCTATTGTTTTTTAGATTGAGAGGTGCGAACATGAAGAATAGGGGTACTAATTACAATAACATTGCTGAGATATATGATAAGCTCAATTTTAATTCTGAAAAATTTTATTCTTTCGTTCGTGCTAATATTGAAAGATTTAAACCTAATGCGAGAAGAGTCTTAGAAATTGCTTGCGGTACTGGAAATATAATAGGCAGGATGAAGGACAGATATGAATGTTATGGTCTTGATATCTCTACTGCGATGATAAAAATTGCAAAGCAAAAATTCAATTCAATTAATTTTTCCGTCCAGGATATGCGTGACTTTAATTATAAAAAAAAATTTGATGTCATTTTTTGCGTCTTTGATTCAATGAATCATCTACTTAAAAAAAAGGACTGGAAAAAGGTTTTTGATAGCGTGAGAAAAAATCTCGTTAATAAAGGATTATTTATTTTTGATATTAATACACCGCATAAGTTTGAAACTTTTAAGGATTCTAAAGTTGAAAAAATTGAATTAAAGGATAAATGTTTTAAAATCAAGAAAAAAGCGGGAAAGAATAATGAGGCATATTGGTATATTCAGATTTTTAGCAAATGTGGTAAAAAAGGACACGAATTGCGTAATGACGTAATTAAAGAGAAAGCTTTTGATGTTGATATAATATCCCGTGAGTTAAAGAATTATTTTGAATTACTTGAGGTTAGGGACTTTGACAGGGCTGTATTAGATAAGAATTCCAAGAGAGTATTGTTTGTTTGCAGAAAAAGCTAAATGTCAATAATAAAGATTATTAGAATATCGTAAAAAATACTCAGATGTAAAAAGAATCCCTTAAATACTCACTAAAAATAAAGTAGTATCTTATTTCTTTGATGCTTTCTTACCAGAAGACTCAGCTTTCTTGCTCTCTTTTTTACTGGCTGCTTTGCTTGTTTTCTCTGCTGGCTTATCCTTTTTCTGTTCGGTTTTGTTCTCCTTTTTCATCTCTGATTTCTCTTCTTTCTTCTTCTCTGCCTGTTCTGTTTTTTCTTCCTTTACAGCTTTTTTCTCTTTCTTTGTTGACTCTTTTTCTTCTTTCTTAGGCTTAAAGCTAAACAGCTCAGCCCTTACCTTGCCATCCTTCTCTTTCTTAACATCAACCTTGATATGATGAGGTGGATTCTCAGCCCCATGCTTCCAAATCTCAAGATTAATAGAATTACCAACAACAACATCAGTACTTTTCATATGCTTCATAAGGAACTCCCTTACTGCCTTTACCGACTTCTTGGCCCTCTTGTATTTAGGAACCTTAAGGAATTCTCTCCTCAAAGGAATAGTATAAACCCTTTCAATTTCTGCCATTTATCTTCACCTTATATCTTTGATTTTGTTCTTCTCCAGCTTCTTTTTAACCTGGTATGCCTAATTGGATGTACCCTTCTTCCCGTTCCATAAATCTTTAAAACAGTCCAGAATGGAGCCCATTTTGTTCTGCGATTTATCTTAGCGAGAGCCTTCTTCTTTGACAAATGTTTATTTCTTCCCATAAAAAAGCACCTTATTTATTCTGATTTTTTGATTCTTGTGTTCTTTCTCCTATTAATCTCTTTGTATTATCTTCAATCAACTTATTAGCATCATAATAAGCTTTTAGCGTAGGAACCTTCTGTTCATTCTCGTAATCCTCTTTGAGCTTTGAGAACGCTTTTTTAGAGTCATAATGAAGCAAAGCGTTCTTAATATCCAGAATCTTCTTTATCAATTGATTGGACTGCATTCTACGTTTTCGCCTCTTTATCCTTTTTGCTCTTTTTAGAGGATTTAGAGCTTGAATCCTTTTTCGTTGTTTTCTTTTTGGACTTGCTGCTCTTCTCTACCTTTTCTTTCTTCTTTGAGGCATCTGCTTTTGCCTTCTTGGTCTTTTTATCCCCTTTGCTCTCTTCTTTTTTAACCTCTTTCTTAGCTTCTTTCTTGTTCTTTTCTTCGCTATCTATGACTTCTATACCAATTTTCCTTAAAAAAGATTGACCTTGAGCACTAATCTTCCGGCCTTTATGAACGCCTTTCTGAACCGTTTCAACCAGACCCTCTGATTCTAATTGTTGAAGCATCTTTCGGATATGATTGCCACTAGCCCTGTAAAAGTGTTCCGGCTTTACTCCCTTATTCTTTTTAGCTCCATAATGAGTCCTAAGCTTTGAAACACCAATAGGCCCAAGCATATATATTTTCCTCAGAATAGAAGCACATCTCTCATACCACCATTCAGGATTGACAGGAGGCCTATCCTTTCCAGGACCTGTTTTTACATAAAGAGCCCAATCAGGCGCTTTGATTGACTTTAATTCCTTAAGCTTCTCAGAGCATTTCTTGATTAACTTTGTTGGATCCGCTGAAAATACTATATCCATTTATATCCCTCACTAAATCATATTTTTGATATATTAAAATACATATCTTAAGTTAACTCATTCCTATGCTAGAACCTCTAAACCCGATAAGAGAGAACCCATTTCATTTATAAATGTTACTGTTGTTGAGGTTCTGTGAATATATTCAACGCAACCCCTCACAGAAACATAACTTTTATAAAGTTGTGGATTATAATACATTATATCTCTTTATTGAGAGGGGTGAATGATATGCCACGAAGAGATGGAATAGGGCCAATCCGACAAGGACCCGCTGGAAAAGGCAGGAATAGAAGACCTTTAAGGTCAGGTGAGGAATGCGTTTGCCCTAATTGCGGGTACAGGACAGTTCATATAAGAGGGAAACCCTGCAATCAGCAGGCATGTCCAAAATGCGGAAGTGTTATGACATCAGATATATTTATTAAAAAGTAGAGGAGGGATTCGATTATGGAAAACAAACCAGAAAAAGAAGTAATTCTTTTTCCATTAATAGACAATAATGGGCTTGACTCAAAGATAAGCCTGCATTTCGGGCATGCACCGTTCTTAGGCATTTACAATACTGAAAGAAAAGAATTGAAGGTAGTAGATAACAAACTGGACCATGGCAATACTCAAAAAAGCCCAATCAAGCAGATTAAGGAGAAGTATAACCCCGCAATAATCTTTGCAAGAGAGATGGGAAGAAGAGCAATATCCGAGATATCCAATCTGGATATTCAGCTAAAAACAGGAAATTTCGTTTCAATTAAAGAAGCAATAAACAATCTTAATGAACTAGAGGATTTAACGCAAAGCTGCGACCATTAAAATGAAAAACAATATAATCAAGGAATTGGGGAAACATGCTCCTTTTACTTTCTTTGGAGCCCTTACTGGAATAATTTTAATGTCATTTTTTTATAGGCTCCCGTATGATATTTCCCATACGATATTCTATGTACTCCACCCTACCCATGTGCTTTTGAGTGCTTTAGTAACCGCCTCCTTGTTTAAGATATATTCAAAGAAAGCCAATCTCTTAAAGGTATTGCTTATCGGCTATTTTGGTTCAATCGGCATTGCTTCACTTAGCGACTCGTTAATACCATATCTCGGGGAAATACTGCTTAGCCTTCCTAATCCAGGTATTCATCTTGGTTTTATAGAGAAATGGTGGCTGGTAACCCCCTTGGCTATAGCTGGCTCGGTTATAGCATATCTTTGGCCCACAACCAAAATACCTCACACAGGACATGTGCTCATCAGTACTTGGGCATCCCTTTTTCATGTAATTATGGCTTTAGGCGGCATTATATCTATTGGCTTATCCCTGCTCATCCTTGTTTTCCTGTTCTTTTCTGTGCTCGTCCCTTGCTGTTTAAGTGATATAGTATTTCCATTGCTATTCGTTAAGAAAAAAAATTAAACTCTGTCCTCCTCAACAACCTTTGCATCCACATCATAGGTTTTGCCTTCTTCACCGCCCTTTCCTTTGGATTTAGATTCCCTCGACCCTTTTCCTTTCCTTCTTCTCCTATTAAACTGTTTGAACTTCCTCCTAAGAAAAAGATAAAGAAACAAGGTAAGAATAAGACCGCCTAAGAATATGAAAAGCAGGAAAATTGCTCTCAAAACCGCTCTTACAGAGCTCGAGAAATAAGCCACTCCCGCCTTAAAACCCTTCTTGAAGTCTTCTAACGCAGCCATAGGGTCCTCCCCTCAATTATCTTGCCAATAGAAAAAACAATGCCAGAGATTAAAAAGGCGTTTACTATGTTGGAAAGAGAAAACTCCCTAAAAGGAAAGAAAACTATGAGAATCATAAAGCTAAATAGGATATAAATCAAACAAAAGCCTGAAACAACTCCAATGGAGAACAAAGTTTGTTGTTTTTTATTTTTCATCGTAGTGCAATAAATTTCTTTCTTTTAAATATTTAACCATCCTCAAATGAGAAGAGGTCCCAAGATTCAACCATAATGTCCCTCAAATGCCCTTTGAGAAGATAATTCTGCATTCCTTATTATAGGATTCCGCCAGTTGGGAATTATGAATAATTATAATATTCTCATCATTGTTTTCAAACCCATTCTCAGAAGGGTTAGCAGAACCAGTAATAACTGTTTTGTTATCCACAACAAAGAACTTATGGTGCATTGAGTGATTATTACCATCACGCCTAATATCAATAATCTCAGAAAGCATTTCATAATCACTACCCAAAAGATTCCTATTCCTGTCCTCAATAGTTCCATAAACCCAAATTCCTCTCTTTCTCAGGTTAACTAACTCATCACTAACCTCATCATCAGTCAAAGCAAATAATGAGAAACAAACTTCTTTTTCAGCTCTCTGCAACAACTCCAAAATTCTCATCCTGCAATCATCTTCGGGACAGAAATAAAATTCGGCCATATCTTTATCTCCAATTCTTACGACATTATAATTGCCCTTTTTTCCTCCACTAAAAACCCCTTTTTCTAATTCCCGATATTCTTTCAGATATTCGCGGGCAACACAACTTGAATTTACGATGATTATGTTGTTATTATTTTTAAAAAAGCCATTCAGAGTAGGATTTAAAGAGCCTGTTAAGACAACTTCGTTATCAAAAACGCAGAACTTATTGTGCATTTGATTACAAGAATACTCGCAACTAATTGCCTCGTGCTTCAAACAATTGCTATCTTCCATTACTATCATTGCCTTATCCATATTGCCATCTCTTCCCATGATAAACTGCTCCCAAATCTCCTCATCTAAATCATAAAAAGCACACCTTATCTCCTTAGCAGAAGAGAACAACTCTGATACAACCAGGGAACAATTGTCAGAAGGGCAGAAAAGAGCCTGGATAGAGATTTCTTCTTCTATGCAAACATCCTTTATATTTAAGTTTGCCCAAATTATAATAACAACCATACCCAACAATCCAACTGAAACCCCAATAAAAATCCATTTTTTATCTTTAAGCATATCTTTTACCTCGTTAAAGCAGATATATTTCTTTGAAAGCCATATTGGGCAGCTACCCTTTTTTAGCATCTGAAACCATTAAAACAGATATATTTCTTTGAAAGCAGACATATTTCTTAGAAAGTAAATATATTTCTTAAAAAGAATATCCAGCCTTTTCCCGTAATATTTCCAAGCCAGTAAGCGGGTAAGGTTAAAAAAAATAACAAGCAAGATTTTCAAAAATTATTTAAAGAAGACACCTGTTCTTAAATAAATTGGATACAACTGCCAGAATGCCGAGGTCGCATACGAAGACTTACTCGCTAAAGCTCACTCGTCTTGTCGCGACCTCTTGATAAGCAGAAGCCATAAATATTAGCATCGTCTCGCTTTATATTGCTCTTTAATGCCGAGGTCGCATAACTTGGTATTGCGCAAGCCTGGAAAGCTTGTCCCTTAATTGGGATTCTGGGTTCAAATCCCAGCCTCGGCGTTTACCTTTTCTTTATAGAGTCAAAGGTCTGTAGCTTTAACCTTTGATAACAGAATTCTGCAATTGGCTCTAAATTAACAATGTCTGCTTTGTTGTAAGCAATTAAATTCTTAAGATATTCTTTCTTACGAGTTGAATTATACATCTCCCATAAGTAAACTGCATCGGCCCCAACAATTCCTTTTACCTCTTCCTCTCTCTCAATATCAAGAATCCTTTCAATCTTCTTTAATCCGCCTCTCAAGCCTAATCTGCTGCAGGCAAAACGCAGGTCAAGATGAGGAGCCTCTGGAAAAACATTTCCAAATTTCCTTTTAATGATTGGAATATCAAAACAAGAACCATTGAATGTTATAATCAACTTAAAATCCTTAAGAGCTTGAATTAGGTTTTGTCTATTTAAATTATATCCCTTAACGAATGTAACCACGCTTTCTCCATCATATAGTCCAATTATCGTAATATCTCCATAATAAACACTGGTTTCAATATCGAGATAAACAGCATCACTTTTAAATGTCTTTAATAATCTCCAAGCCTCATCTGAGGGAAAAACACGGGAAAAGAATTTCGCATCCCTTTCTCTCAATGCAATAAAGGAGCGCTTTATTTCTTCATCATAATAGCTTTTATATCTTTGTGAAATTCCTCTGATGTTATCTGCATTGAGGAAATCCTTCCATTTAAGAATTCCAGAACTCCAGAGAGCATTTTCCCTCCTTTTTCCGAACCTTTCAAGATGAATAAAGCTAGATTCAAGCATATTACGATTGAAATACAACAACATTTTTATACTTTTGTGCCTTAACATGTCCTATGATTGAGAAAAAGAAGCCACTCTCGGAATATAAGAAATTTGATCCAGTAAATGATATCTTTGTTGTAAAGTACAAAAAGCCTATTGCCAAGTACGCAACAGGTTATATGTTCGAACTCCGCGTGGGGGATTCCTCAAAAGAAATAAACCTAAAATACTGGGGGTCTGATAATCAGGAAGAGGTTGAGAAGCTTTATGATTCTATTCAACCGGACTCAGTTATTCTCGTGGATGGCATGATTAAAGAGTACAAAGGCAAGCTTGAGCTGAACACATCTAACATAAAAGTGCTTAAAAGAGATGAATATGATGAGCACACCTTTATCAAGAAAGCTGATTTAGACATTGATGAAATGTTCAAGGAGCTTCAATCAACGATATCTAATATCAAGAATATTCAACTCAAAAAGATACTCGACTCATTCTTCAGTGATGAGGATTTTGCTCACAAGTTTAAGACGCATCCAGGAGCAATGTACAAGCATCATAATTACATTGGCGGACTGTTAGAGCACACCTTGCACGTTGCCAAGATTTGTAAATTAATGTGCGATTTATACCCTAAAATGAACAAAGATTTGGTGTTAGCTGGGGCGATCCTCCATGATATAGGCAAGATTAAGGAACTTGATTATACCAACAATATCTTTGCTACCGATGAAGGCCGTCTTCTTGGTCATTTAATTCAAGGGTTTGAGATGTTGTCCAACCAGATAAGGAAACTAGGTATAGAAGGCAATGTTAAAACCAAAATCCTCCATATGATGCTAGCCCAATATGGAAAGAAGGAATATGGTTCTCCTAAAGAACCTATGTTCCCTGAGGCCTTGTGCGTATATCTTGCAGATGAAATGGATTCCCGACTTTATCAGATGATAGATTTTAAGGAGAAGATTATCACTGAAGACAACTTTGGATACTCAAAAAGTCTAGGTAGCATATATCTTGATTAAGCTAAACACAATTCTAATAGAATATTTTTTATATTAGGTGCATCACTAAAGCCAAAGCGGGCAGGTAGCTCAGCCTGGCAGAGTGCTGCTCTCGCACAGCAGAAGCCCCGGGTTCGAATCCCGGCCTGTCCATCTTTTTTTGAGCTGGAGTTATTTATGACACATGAACATAGAGGTTAAAAAACTGTTAGTGTTGATAGAGAGAGTCATCTCAGAAATCTTTAGAGAGTCTTATCCTTAAGATAGCCATTCTCTTGTAATTTAAGAAAAAGATTAGCACTTGCTTCTTCAATTCTTTCTTTAGAAATAGAATTATCTTCTTGTGCTACAATATCCTCAATCCATTCTAATATATTTCTCTCAGGTGTATTCTTAATCTCATGATTATATCTTTCAATAATATTAACCAACTGAGAATAAATCCTGTCATAAGCCTCAACATCTTGAATCTCTTCTTCTTTTAATGATGCCTGTTTTTGCTTACTAACCACATAATCAGCTATGATTCCATTCATTTCTCTTAAACCCAGATTAACCTTTAGCACTCCATATCCTTCCACTGTTTCTTTCGTATCCCCATAATGGTCGAATAGAATATCCATCAAATATCTTTTGGAAAGAACCTTTTCTTTTTCTATCTCTTCATTAATCCTGTTGTATAAGTCTGACTCTTTCATTTTTCCTCATTTAATTTATTCTCAACTGACTTCAATAACTTTACTAATTTTCTTGGCAGCATTAAAATCAATAATAATCTTGTAAATATACTCCACTGCTAGAGGCATTTTCCATACCTGAGCATCAAAGACTCATCCTTCTTTTTTAAACTTGCTTTCAAGGATCTTGCTTTTTATCAATATCCTTATGATATACATTCCAATGAAGGCTTTTTTCTCCTATTTTCTGGAGCATAAGGAACATATCTTGGTTTAATTCAGCAACTTCAGACCCGCTTATCTTTGTAACAGATGGGGTAATCTCTTTCAGGTTATCCATGAATCGGACCATCATGTTCTCTGCAACCAGCTTTTTTCTATCTTTTTCCTTTAATCCCATTATAAGCACACGAGCATTGTTGTAAACCTCATTCTTTAGTTCTCTGGCCCTTTTGGGAGAAGGTAGCCATTTAAGCATCTTTACAGCTTTGGGAAACAAAGAAAACTTCTCTTTCTCGATACTATTAAGCAAATGCTCCTTTTCTTTAACTTTCAACCATTCTCGCATATAAGATAATCCAAGTTTTACAGGATGAGCATCAATGCTCTGTTCAGTATCGTATATTACCTTTTCAAGGCTTTTTACCATAGAGCCAAACTGCGTCCTGCTTATCCTTTTTCCGTATTTCTCATAGAAATCATCGATTGTGTTCTCTAAAACCTTAAGCTGACCATTATTTCTTTCGTTGCCAGAGGTATTGTACAAATGTTCTAAACCCTCTTTGAAAGTATCCAATATCAGTTTCGAAGAAGTTTCATTTGGATGATATTTCCCAAAATTAACTGCCTTCTCAGCAAAAAGCATAGTAAGCCGATCAAGATGAGAGTTATTTTCTGACTCAATAGACCTCCATACTTTGTTTAATTCTTCTTCAGAGAAAGTGATGTTTCTCATACCTCGTTGATATGTATTATCAATCTTTTTCATATGAGTCTTAATTATCCCTAGATCCCTCACAAAAGGTCTTTTTACTTCCTTCTCAATAATCTTATAAGCATCCTCATTACGCCCCTGCCTAAGCATCTCGCCAACCCTGTTTCTAAAGCTTAAATCATATTGATTTACAGTCTCATTTATGTCTAGGCAGGCAACTAATGTTCCAACAACCTCACTTTTACCATTGGGATATTCTCTCTCTGCAACCAAAACATATGAAGGCAGAGCAACTAATCTTACATCGTCCACAAGCTTCTCAATTTCTCCCTTTCTCAACTTCCTCTGCTCTGGATGTGTACCTTTACCCCAAACTGAATTATAGAGGTTTAGAATTTCATTTGCATCATTCTCAAACTCATCTATATCAATTTTTCTTATCCTATACTTGATTTTTTGGTCATCCCTATTATTCTTATTAGAATTGAAAGAATCTCCATTCCTTCTTTCAAACCCCTTCTTTGCAAGTTCTATATATCTCATATCCTTCTCACTTAGGTTCTCAGAATCAATTAAGAAACTGAACCATCTATCCTTCTTTTTCTTATCCATACTGCCTGTAATACCAGCATGATACAGGGCTTTATCTAATTCCCTTACCTTATAACCTCTACTCTCAAAGAAATCTTTGTAATGCGAAGCATGGTAGGGCTCCATAAAGAAAGGGTGGTTCTCGAAGCCCTCCACAAGAAGACCAATCTCCCCATTAGCATTAAACTGAGCTGGGCCTAATATTTGCTTTGCTCCATTGTCTCTGAGAAAATCCTCTTGCATAGTAAGGAGCTCTTCCCCAACTCTTTTGTTATTTACACTTTCAAAGAATCCAATCCAGCCAACATCTCCTTCTCCAATTGCCTTATTCTCTTCATTGTAGCTGAAATCAATAAAAGAAGCAGCCCTTCCTATCGGTCTGTTCTTATCATCATAAGCAATTGAATATTGTATGATTGCCTCATCAAAGAAGGGATTCTTATTTTTTCCTGTATTTGAAAGAAGTTCCTTATCCATAGAATAAATAGGAAAGGGTTTTTTTGTATCCTTTGTATAATATTCAGGAATAAAAAAAGGAGTCTTTAAAAAATCATCAAAATACTTTTTTTGGTAACTTGAATAAAAATTTACAATGGAGAAATCGCCGAAATCTATCTTTTCAGGGGTTTTATTAAGATATTCATCAATCGCGACTCTTTGTTCTAATGATACCATTAAAGGGTATAATCTCCTATCCCTTAAAAGAATTTCTTTCCTTTGATTATTATATCCCAAGCCAACACCAACCTTATCAAATTCTCACTACCAACTCCTTAGACTTAACCCTTCTCTTCTTATTAAGGTCAGTAAAGGTAACATAGGTTGGCCTAAGTCTTAAATTGCCTAAGATGCTCAGTTTAGATTTTACCACAAAAGAAATAATCCTCTCCTCAAGTTTATCCATCTTTTCAATTTCCCACTTTACTAAAGTCCCTCTTCTTTCATTCTTAACAACCTTTGTAGGGTTTAAGGTTCCAACAGGAAGGTCAAGATTGACTTCCGCTATCTTTGGTATAATCTCAGATATCTCAATATCCCTAATCTCTCTATGACTACGATTCTTTACGCTTACCATTACCTTCATATCCTTTATTCCTCCCTCCTTTGTAGTCAAGATATGAGCTTTCTTATTAACAACAATAGGACTTCTAAAAACAAAATAGAGAACAACCATAATGCCAATACCAAACAGAACATAGAAAAGACTTCTGTAATTGCGGGTAACAATCAAAACATACTCCTCACCTGGTTCAAGCTTTAAGTTAAAGGCTAGGCTCTGTCCCTCTTTATCTTTCACAATGTAGCCTTCGTGGTTTGTAGAAACAAAGAACTTGG
>CAZOKS010000031.1:0-11125 GCA_964580745.1 uncultured Methanosarcinales archaeon
GCACTAAGCCAACAGGTCCTAAGCCTGTCCCGTTTGACCACTCCGGCACCCCCGCGGATGTTCTTCAAGAGAACTAAATCATTTAAAAATTTATCTAAATAAAATCTTTCGCAGAAGATAACAAAAGTTTTTTAAAACCCTGCTCATTCCAACAAAATGCAATGATTGGAATAATTTCAGATACGCATAACAACAGAAAAGATATTGAAAAAGCTATTGAGGTATTTAAAGAGCAAAACATCAAGAAGGTCTTCCACTGCGGGGATTTCACTGAAGCGTTTGTGTTGGATTACTTTAAAGATTTTGAATTCTACTTCGTTGTGGGAAATATGGACAAGCATCCCAAAGAGCTTGCAGTTAAAGCAGACCAACTAGGGCTCAACTATATGGGAGAAGAAGGGGAGATTCAAATAAACAGCAAGAAAATCGCCTTGTTCCACGGCCATTTTCCTTATAAACTAAACGAGCTTATCAAAAGCCAGCAATATGACTATATCTTTACAGGGCATACTCATGAGAGAAGAAACGAAAAGATAGGGAAAACACAGGTTATTAATCCAGGAGGACACGCTATAATGAGAACATCTCCTGAGGATAGAACTGTATGCCTTTTAGATATTGAAACAGGAGAAACAAAATTCATCAGGGTCGATTAATCTTTCTCTTTATTCTTAGATTCCGATTTCTTCTTGGCATTTACCACATATTTTTTATAATCTTCTCTCAACTCCTCTAAATCCCTTAAATCCTGGGCAGGCAGGAAATCAGAAATCTTCTCTCCTATAGCAATAGCAAGCTTGTAAGCAAGCTTTGCCCTATGGAAATCCTTTCTGCTTAAGAAGAGATAGAACAAATCAATAGAATTCTGCATCTTCTTCTTCTCTATCTCCATTATAAACTGGTGCTCCCTGAACTTAAATGAGCGCTTTATAAGAAAAAAAGCCCCTAAAAACAAGCCCAGATAAACGAGAATGACAAAAAGCCAGAAGTCAAAAGGTCTTTGTTTAGCAAAAGCTTCTAATTTAGTAGTTTTATCAGCCCTAAGAACACAGGTATAGTTCAGCATATCACAGGCATTGCTCTCGCAATCCTCATCCCTCATGCAATCCTTTTCTAATGAACAAGGAGGACAAGAGCCACCGCAATCCACATCAGTTTCATCCAAATCCTTCTTGCCGTTGAGGCAATGGGTCTCTTGGATATGATTACACTCTTTACGTTCTATTGCCTTATACTTCTTAGTGCATCCATTAACATCATAACAATAACGATATTTAGTGTTATTCTCAGAACACAGAGACCAATTCATACATACAATAAGATAATCGCAGTTTTTGGGAGGAACAAACTCATCCTCCTCATAAACATTTTCTTCTGAAAGATTAACACTCATATTAGAAACATTAGAAACACCTGTCAAGGTATCATTGGCTTGACTCAGAACAGGACGAACAAGAAGAAACAAAACCAACAAGCACAACAGATACCTCTTTTTCATAGATTAAAAAATAGTTGGTCTTATTTAAAAAGGTTTTCGTTGTTTTCTCCAATAGGGGCATAGAAATACTTTTATATCTGCCCGATTCCTACTTAAATATGGTAAAGGCATTATTCTTTGATTTCGATGGGGTTATCCACGACACCTTTGATCTGGCTTTTGGAGTGAATAAAAAGCTTTATCCTGAGATTACTGAAGAAGAATATCTCCAAATGTTCGAAGGCAACCTCTACGAACATAAACGAATTACAAAGGAGAATGCTGAGGATTTCTTTGAGCTTCAAAACAAGGCATTCCGCGCTTTAAAAATTGAGGAAGACATAAGAAAGGAACTTCTGTCCCTTAAAGAAAGATACCTTATGTTCATCATTACCTCAAACATGGAGGAAACAATCAACAAATACCTCCAAAACAACGAGATGACTCATGCCTTTGAGGATGTTCTAGGTTATGAAACCCATTCATCAAAAGTAGAGAAATTCAAGAAAATAATGAGAGAACATGGCCTCAAGAAAGAGGAATGCCTCTTTATAACCGATACACTTGGAGACCTTTTAGAAGCAAAGAAAGTAGGAATCAAGACATTGGCAGTCGAATACGGCTTCCATGACAAAGAAAGACTCAGGAGAGGCAAGCCCCTGAGAATAATCTCCCATCTTGGAGAGATTCATCCAATAATAGAAGAATTAGGGTTATAACTACTTATTTGGCTTCTTCCAAGCAAAACTTCTTCTCCTCTTGGTCTTCCCATAACCGCAAGAAGAGCATACCTTTTTGGTTCTATGATAAGTAAACTTCCCACACCTTCTGCATCTTATGTGGGTAGATTTCTTATTCATCTTACCATGAGCCGCTGTTCCCTTAGTCATTCATAACACCCAAATCCAAAGAAGAAATCTACTGTTCAGAAACATTGATTGAGATTATAGTATCTCCTCTCAAGAAGACCTTTCCAATCTTCTTCTCAGTCTGACCATCATACCTCTGTTCAGCATCCTCAAGTACAAGGTTTATGTGGATATCAAAGGCCTCGAGTTCTCCAATGAACTGTCTGCCATTCTTCAAATCAACTATAACTCTCTTGTGTCTTGCAGCATTAAGCGCATCCAGTGGTCTTGATTGTTGTTGTTCCATAAAAAACACCCCAAAAATATTGATAAGAGGGGTAAGCCATGAGTTTATAAATTTATCGGATAGAATCAAAACTTTTATCAGATACAACATTAAGAGAAGTTGTTAATTTGTATTAACACACCACTAAAATATGAATATCGCAAAAACAAAAAGGATTAAAGTATATATATTAAACCTTCTCATTATCGTCAAACCATAGGGGAAGGGACAAAATGCCAGAAGAAGAGGTAAAGCAAGGTCTTGAAGTATTACTGGATAAGTTTGCGAATGGGAGTCCAGACAGCTCTGTAATCTATAGGTACAACTCTCTAATCAGGAACTCAAGGGCTTTAATAGAGCAAAACCTGAACCTATCTCCTGAAGATTTAAGGTTTAATATTTATGCAGAATTAGACCCTGCTAAAGTACTAATCCCATCTACGAGCAAAGAAAAGACACTTTATGATAATGGCAGAATAGAAGAGAAATTAGAAGAACTTAGCCAGAACCCCAGAAGAAGATTCAACCTTTCTGCTTATCTTAGCAGTTATTTTGGAGCTCGAGACACCCAAGAAAACCTCGACACCATCTTATCAAGCATTAATGTCCGGGAAGATAATATAAACCAAATCATACCAGAGCTGTTCTCTACGCCAAACCAAAAGAGGTATGGAAAACAGATAGAACAATCAATAAGACTTGACAAGAGATGGCTCAAAACAATGTACAATCAGGCAGAAAAAGCAGAAAAGGTGCTTGGTTTATTGCAAAAAGCTGCTGATTCTCAAAGCAACAAAAAAGCATCCCAAGAGATAGCACAACTCAGGCAGGAATTCGGGGAGATAAAAGACATCTATAACCAGCTTGGAGGGGATGAATTCTTAGACAGGTTGCCCCAAGAACTTGAAAAAGTACTCGGAAAAACAAAAGAGATTGAGAAAGTCCTGCAACTTCTTCAGATGAAGAATAGTTCAGGTCAAGAAGGGAACAAGTATTTAAGAAACGACGGTAGGGGATTGGATTATATAATCTTAGAAGAGACTGAGTTTAACGGCCCTGCCAAACCTGAAGAAGATGCTTTTGCTGGGAATTGTTACAGGATTGCCTTCCATGAACTGAGACACCTGTTTGAGAATAACTTTAATGAGCCTCTCAGACTGTATGGCAAATCAGGGAAAAATAAATGGAGCCCTTCCGACATAAAAATTATCCGAGATCTTATCAAAACTGGACTGAATGGTAAATACAGTCCCGTTGAAGCATATAAAATAATAAAGCTCCATGAATTAAAAGGAAGAAAGAGAGCCGGAGAAGAAATACCCTATGATCAGATAATAAAAGAATGCGGTGGGCGGGGAGATAATATAACCGAAAGGGACAAAAAGTTGATAGATCAGATGTGGGATTTCACGACCTTAAAGCACTTGGAAAACCTATACCACAAGATATATTACTCAAAAGAACAAGTTAAGAAGGTACGCAAAAACCTTCAAAGAAAGGAAATTGGAGGAGGATATGCAAAAGAGTACATCTCCAATATAGAAAAGATAATAGACCTGCTAAGGGATCAAGCCACTAACTTGCAGGAAGAGTTGCCAATATTCTCTAACCAAACAATAAGAGGCGAAAAGGAGGATTATCATTACACCTCTATTGTGGAAGATTACATTGAAGAATTAGACAATCTCAAAACAGAGGTAGCTGAGAGAAAAGAGGTGTTAGATGAAAGAACGCCACAGCAATCTAAAAAGGTTAATAGAATAACTCAGGAGCCCTATAGGATAAACCTTAATGAAAAAAGCATTTTCGACTACATGGAAGAGTTTGAAGAGAGCTTAAAAGAGCTCAACAATGGAGCTCTAATGAACCCCTATGAAATTAAAATACTTGATGAGGAATATCCCACTGCTCTATTAGGTGAAAACAAAACAGAGGCATTAAGAAACAAAATCAACAAAATAATGGAGCTTAAAGGATACCTGAAAATAGATAGTGGGATAAATCCAGACATAGCTGAGAAGTATGCAAAATATTTCCAATCCGATGATGATAACAAACCATTAACAATCTCCGAGAGGATACAAAGGGCAGCTTTCGAGTTTAATGTATTCTCAAGAACCATCTTCAGTCCCCAAGAGAGTAAAGAAGCATACAAAAAGGCCTGGGATGCATTGATTTCTTACGACAAGACAAAGGATATTAAAGACCTCTCTCCTAAAGAAGCCTTCGACCTTTCAGAACTCAAATGGCTCAAAGAACCCAAGGAATTCCCTATAAACGAGAATGAGACCAATCATTATGCATCTCTAAAATCTCTTCTGGAAGCAGCAAACAATTCAGATATAAAAGGAATAGAAAGAGAAGCTGGCAACCTTTTCCTTTCTGACGACCCTAAATTAGGATTACAGATACAAATAAAGCCCCAGATTATTGAATACATAAAAAAGCAATACTCTATGCTTGATGACGAAAGAAAAGAAATTGGAGAGAAGGCTCTTAAGATTTGCGAACAATTCAACGGAGAAAATCTGATGGACTATGCATCTTTTGCTGATAAAGGGAAGTTAGCAAACTTTCTTGCCAAATATAGTTCATAAAAGCCATTAAGCCAAGAATAAAACCATATTTAAAGCTCTTTCTTCTCCCTCTTCACTTCAGCATTAGCAATTTTTTGTTCTAAATCATTAATCATTCTTAGTAAACTCTGTGTATTTGTTGCAATTTGTCTATCAGTTCCACGCTCTTTTCTGAGAGTGCGATTGATAAGTTCTCTAATTCTCTGCACCTCTTCTTCAGTCATCCTATAATCTCTTTCTTCTAATGAGAGCAACTCTTTCAGGAAATATCGGGAATTACTGACAAAATAATTCAAATCCGCTTCTTTAAGCTTCTTGCCTCTAAGCGTCTTAATATTAGCCAATAGTTTCTTCACGAGATTCAGCTCCGTATTTACAGAATCGGTTTTTTCTTCATGTACTAATTTCTTAATCATTTCAAACTCTGCTTCATTAATTGTATCCTCATTTCGTTCTTCTTGAGTAAGTTGCGCTATTTTAGCCTCAATTTGCTTAAGCAAACTCTGAATCTCTCCATTATTCCTAAGCTCAGAATTACTTTCTATCCTATTCTTTAAAGAAGAAAATTTCTCTAAACCTTTCTGTGCATAGTCATTCTCTCTAATCTCCCTTTTTTCCTCTTCATAAAGCCTACGTAGCAACCGCTCTTCCTCTTTATCCAATCTTCCTTCTTGCTTAAATAGAGCTTCCAAACGTTCGAGTCTTTCTAATAGCCCGTTCAGAATATTGGACAACTGCTCCCGTTTTTCCTTACCAGTCATCCCCGTGTTATGTAGAATCTCTGGAAGTTTTTCCAATGCAGACAGGCATTGCCTGATTAGATTTATCTCTTCTTTATCCGTTTCTGCATCAGACTCAAAGACATTCTCAAGGGTATTTGTATTCCTATTTTCACCTGCAAAGTCTCTCCCTTCCCTCCTAGCGGTTTTCCTCAAACCAGAACCAAAATTAGAGAACCAGTCTCTCACAGCACCACTAGCACCTGCAGCAGACTGAATCTCTGAATGCCTAAAGAACACAAAGAAAGCAACACACAATCCAACAAAGCTTGCCACCCAGCCAAAGATTATCCAATACCATCCTATGGTTGTAACTAAGATTACAAGCCAATTCACAAAAGGAGTGACAAAGAAAATCATCGCAGTGAGAGCAACATAAAAAACGCCTCGAGCACGTCTATACTCGTCTCCCTTAAAGAAAGGGAGCAAACGACTAGAAAAGACTACAACCGGCAGCATTAATGCAAAAGCCATGGCTACAAGTATCCATGGGATATCTACAGTTACTGCCCCAATATCACCCTTTTCCGCAACCATATAAGGAAAAGGAATCTCATATGTTAATATGGCAGCTATGAAATCGCCGTAATTGCCCGAGCCTGAGTAAGATTTTCGTCTTTCAGGTATGATATAAACAGAAAAAACAAGGGGAGCAAAGAATAAGAAAATAAGCACAGAAACAAGCATTAAAGACAGCACTTTTGTTTTATTTCTCATCTTTGAAACCTCTTTCCAGCCAAACCAAATACGTTTTATGATTCTTATCCTATGGAAGATAATTTAAATAGTTTTCTCTTTTAAGCCCATGACTATCTAACATAAATTTTCATGGCTTGAATAACTTCTTCCATGGATATTCTCCCTTCAGCATATCGTCTCATATCATTTGCTGAGAGCTCATAAAAATATGCTTTTTCTGAGCCATTGGGTTGAATCACTAACCTATACAATTTAGCACGGGGAAAGACCTCATAACAAATCTTAAAGACATCTATTATTTCATATTCTTCCAGCAGAACATCAGATCCCAGGAAAACTGTATTATCTGTATAAAAAATCTCAAAATCGAAATCCTGCTCAAAGAGCCTTTGCTCCAATAACCTCTCATCCTCTTTACGATATTCACCTTAATTCAGGGAACAACCTGAAATAAGCAATAATGACAAAACCAGAACAAGGTGTTTAATTGATTTCATAGCATAGCAATAAAATATTTCTTTTATAAACTTAACATGCCTCTCCCCCGAACTACCGCGAAACCTTTATAAAATAGAGTTTTTGAAGCCAAAGAATGAAAATACCATATTCTCGAAAAACAGAGGTCTTGGTAAGAGGGCTGCTGCATTTTAAAGCACCATGGCTTTTCGGAAGATTTTCTCTGGAAGAAAACAAAATAACATTGAAGTATTTCTTTAAAACAAGGGAAATACCCTTCAGCGAAATAAAGAAAGTTATGGTGCTTGATAATGTGTTAGAGATTATTCTGGATAAAATAAGCTTTCAGATAAGGGATAGCAAAGCAGAGGAGACGAAGGAGTATATTCAGAAGAGGTTATAAGAATGAGAAAAGGAAGAATACTTGTGGTTTTAGCGATTGCAGTTCTATTGGCAGGATGCCAGCAGTATGAAAAGGATTTTGAAGATATTGAAAATAGAAATGTAGAAGAAAAAGGGATTGAAGAATCATCATCCCTGGAAAAAACAGTAGAAGGAGAAAAAGAGTTACAAGAGAAAGAAAAAATAGAGCAAAATGATAAAGAAGAGCTCCCTTGCAGAGGCTTAGAAATGGATGGGACTCTGAGTTCTGCAATGAGATGCTGCGGAGAGAATTTCTATAGAATTGTAGGAGATGAGGAAGGCACTATTTACTACAGTTATGCCAAAGAATACAGTATCAAAGAGATATATGGCCACAAAGTAACCGTAGGGAGTAAAATTGTCAATAACAAAAGGAAGCAGGGAATATTAGTTGATGGAGAGTTCGCAGGGGATGAGTCCCAACGAATATTCTCTCGTAAAGGACTGCTTTTTAACATTGCTACATGTGGAGTCCCAGAAGGGGGCTGGCCGGAATGCTGTGTTAAGATTGAGCAGATAAGCGATAATCAAAGGGCTTTGAAGATTGGACAACAGACAGATTTGGCAGGGAAGGATGTTTTATTGGAGAGTGTGGATTCTTTGTCTTATAATGGGCAAAAGTATGATTTTAGCGATGTAATATTGTTGGATAATGTTATTATAAAAAAAGAGAGAGGGCTCAGGGATTATTCTGATGAGCTCAAAGAGGTTGGACTATTGGTAGAAACAACAAAACTCGGGGCTAACGATTACCTCTTAGAAGAAGGAGATTCCAGGATATTTAACAATCATACCCTTCGCTTGTTAGAGGTTAGAGATGAAAGTGTTAATGTTGAGGTTGAATTTAACCAAACTGAAGAAACAAAAGAGATTAAGCAAGGAGAGGTTAACGGATTAAGCATAGAGGTAAGGGAATGCTTTAAAGACAAAGCCATCCTTAGAATTATCTAAAAAGAATCAACAATCCGGAAATCTCTCGGGATTCTTCCAATGAGACATATAAACCCATTCTTATTCTTTTGATTTATGTTAATCAAACTCCTATTCACAATTCTTTTAGGATTGATAGCTGGAAGCCTTACTGGCTTGATTCCAGGCCTGCATATAAACACAGTTTGCTTTATCATAATATCAACAAGCAGTTTTCTATTAGAGCATTTCTCGCCTTTGGATATTGCAGTTCTGATAATAAGCATGGCCGTAACCCATACCTTTATTGATTCTATTCCCAGCATCTATTTAGGGGCTCCATCTGGTGAGACAGGTGCTCTTATCGTTCTTCCAGGTCATAAGATGCTTTTAGAAGGAAAAGGGCATTCAGCTGTAATGCTGACCTCCTTGGGAAGCCTTTTCTCCCTCATACTTTCTATTGCTATCCTTCCCCTGCTATTCTTCATGTTCAAATTCCTCTATCCTGTTGTAAAGGAATGGATTGGTTTCATCCTTTTAGGAGCCTCCCTCTTTATCATAATAAGAGGGAATAAACGATTCCTGTCCTTATCATTCTTCATACTATCTGGCATATTAGGGCTTAGCGCTTTTAGAGCATTAGATGATGAGGCACTAATGCCTATGCTTTCAGGACTTTTTGGTATTAGCATTCTTTTATTGAGTTTAAGAGGCAAGAGTGCCCTGCCCGAACAAGTAAAGGAAGAAAGACTGCCTATTAAAAGAAAAGAGATTAAGAAAGGGGTTATAGGAGCAACATTTGCCTCCAGCATTGCTGCTTTCCTTCCTGGTTTTGGAAATGCACAGGCTGCCATCCTTGCCCAGAGCATTATTGGGAAACTAAGCACTGAAGGAACCCTTTTGCTTTTAGGAGGAATCAATACTGCAAATATGGCGATATCTATTGTTACCTTATTAGCAATAGGAAAAGCCAGAAACGGTGCATTGGTTACCATATCAGAGCTTATTGAATCCCTTAATCCCTTATTAGCAATAAAGATTGCAGGGGTTGCCTTAGTTGCAGGAGGCATCGCTGTTTGTCTTGCAAAGATATATTCTGAAAGATTCTCTAATCTTTTGAGAAAGATAAGCTACAAAAGACTCACAATAAGCATTATAAGTATGATTATTGTAGTAGTAATGATAAGTTCAAGCGCAAAAGGCCTTGTCCTTTTATGTACTGCCACTGCTATTGGAATAAGTGCTTCTTTATTAGGGATAGCAAAGAACAATCTAATGGGTTGCCTAATCATTCCAGTGGTATGCTATTTCTTGGGATTGGCTTAGTTCTATTTAGCTTTTATTCGCCCCATTTCTCAAAGGCCTGTTTAAGCTCCGGCCTTTCCTCAGCCGCCTTTTTCAGAGGAATCTTAAGCATTACGGCATCCAACGCCTGTCTTAAAGCCCTAGCACCTGCTCTGGTTCCTTTAGGATGGCCATGGCATCCTCCTCCAAATTGAAAGATAGCATCATTGCCAAATATCTTAACTAAATCAGGCATCAACAAAGGATGAAGTCCGCCAGAACACACAGCCATAACAGGCTTTATATCACCCCACTCCTGTTTCATTTCATTGTTGATAAAGGCATGAGTTTCAATCTCATTGAATATGGTTTTTACCTCTTTCTTATTCCCTGACATCTTACCAACAGCAGTACCTATATGCAACTGGTCCACACCAATAACCCTCAGGAATTGAGCCAAAGCCAGCATAGATATTCCATGCCCTGAATGCCTTGTAAGAGCAGCATGCATCGCCCTATGCGCATGAATAACCAAGCCCCTAGCATTTTCTCTTAGGGTTTGAACAGCACCAAAGCCCGCAGTAAGAACATCAATCATAACATATTCCCCACCTTGCTCTCTGACAAACTCTACTCTTCTTAGCATCTCAAGCGGTTCTGCTGTTACATTAGGCATATAAATCTTCTTTTCTCCTGTTAAAGATTCAATCATATCTCTTTTCTGCAGTGTCTTCTTTACCCTTTTCTTGAAATTATTAAAGTTCATATCTGTAAGATTTTCGTCATCCTTCACAATATCAAGCCCGCCCGCCCATGCTTCTTTAGCAACTTGAGCATGCTCTTCAGGATCCAGTCCAACCTTTGGTTTAACAATAGTGCCCAATAAAGGCCTATCCTTAACCCTTGTAATCTCTCTTATACCTTGAATACCATGTTCAGGACCTTTAAAACCCTTAAGATACTTCATTGGAAAGGAAACCTGTTCTAACCTTAACTCATCAAGAATCTTCATACCAAAGATATTTCCTGCAATCGCAGAAAGGAGCTGAGGCATATTGCCAATCTCAAACAAGTCCAGAGGATAAGCAATCTTAATAAGGAATCTATTCTTGTTCTTTCTTTTTATACTGAAAATATGGGGGGCGAGCCTTTTAGCAATCCTTGGCTTCATGGTTTGAATAGTTGTCCAAGTCCCTATAGAACTTTCAGCAGCAATCTGGGAAGCTGCAAAATCAATTGTTACATGAGAAGCCGGTTTAACCAGGTATTCGCAAATAAGCTCATTCTTTTTAGGTTTGTATTTCTCATCAATATAATCCAGCATAGAGACCACCTTTAGAAATCTATCCTCTAGAAGTATTTAAAATTTGCCCTTAAGAGAAATTCTA
>CAZOKS010000031.1:11225-12786 GCA_964580745.1 uncultured Methanosarcinales archaeon
GAATAATAAAATAAAAAAGAAATTATATTCTTACTTCAACTCTACTTCAATTCCGCCAACCCATCCAGCTACAAGGTTATAGAGGAAGGCGCCGATAGCTCCGCCAATGAAGCCGAAGATTGCGTAAAGGATTGGGAACACAATTATAGCCAAAAAGCCCATTCCTCCCATTCCTCCAACTCCAGCCACAACAGCAGCCGTAGTTCCAAACAAAGCAACTATAACTCCAAGGATTAATCCCACTATAGCTCCTATGACTGCCTCCAGCTTAGCTACCGATAAAACTCCCAATTTGTTTAATGTTTGCATTTTTAACCACCTAATTGGCATAATTGAAGGCATTATTAATAAAAGTTTCTGAAATTTTGTGGAAAGAGAGCAAAAACTATTTAAAGAAAACCGGATGTTCTGTTTGCAGAGGGCCCGTAGTCTAGTGGCTATGACATCGCCTTTACACGGCGAAGGTCACCAGTTCGAATCTGGTCGGGCCCATTTTATTCTTGAGAGAAAAGATTAGGAAGAACTAAGAAAGGCGATTCAGTAATCTTTGAATAGCTCTTCTAAAATGAGAGATTTAACGTCATACTGGGTTGTTTTATCTTCAAGGAAGAAGGTATTAAAGAGAGATTGATTGGCGTAATAATAATGATAATTGGTGTTTTGTTAATTACCATGTTTTAGGACAAACTAGAAAATCAATATCTCCTTCGCTTCATTTATCTCTTTTCTTACAGAAATCTATAATCTTGTCGGTAATGCCCTCAAAAGACTTGGCAACGCCTGAATCATCATCCACAAAAGGTACGCCTGAATCACTTGAAACAACAACATCTTTACTTAACTCTAAACTGCCAAGGTAATCAACATCGTTTTCTTTTGCAAAGGATTCCATTGTTCCTTTCCCAAAAAGGTCTCCGGTCATATTCTCTATAATTCCAACAACGGGCACATCTACCTCTCTTGAAAAACTTATCGCCCTTTCAGCATCAATCATAGAAACTTGTTGAGGGGTTGATACGATTATAGAGCCAGTAATATTCTTCAACAGCTGCGAAATGCTTATGGCTTCGTCTCCTGTCCCGGGAGGGAAATCAACTATCAAGAAATCCAAATCCTCCCATTCAACATCATTAACAAACTGATTGATTAGCTTGTGTTTCATTGGTCCTCTCCACACAACCGCATCCTTCTTCTCTAAAAGAAAAGCCATTGAAACCACCTTCAATAGCTTGTTATATTTAACAGGAACAATCCTTTTATCGCCTTTCCCTCTCAGTTTTTCAGATTCCAGATTCAACATCTTAGGAACATTAGGTCCATGAACATCAATATCTAATAAACCTGTCTTAAAACCTCTTTTTGATAAAGAATAAGCAAGATTTACAGCAACAGTTGTCTTGCCTACTCCTCCCTTTCCGCTCATTACCAACAGTTTATACTTTATGTTCATTCTAAAATCCGAACTTTTCGCGTTATTAAAAATTATCGGTTGTGTGAAATAGGAGATAAAAAAAATCACACAAACTTGTTAGAAAGTAAAGAATTAATCACATGTAAAAAT
>CAZOKS010000032.1:0-9941 GCA_964580745.1 uncultured Methanosarcinales archaeon
AAGAATTCTAACTTCTAGGAAAATGGGTAATGATAAACTTTCCGTAGTAAAAGGGATGAAGGATTGGTTTGGTGGGGAAGCTCTGCTCAGGCAGAGAATAATCTCCACATTAAAAAGCATATTCTTGAGATATGGGTTCGCTCCTTTAGAGACTCCTTCTATTGAGAACATGAGCGTTCTCACTAAGAAAGGAGGGGGGGAGATTCAGGAAGAGATATATCGGGTTAAGGATCAAGCGGGCAGGGATTTGGGTCTGAGATTTGATCATACGGTTCCTTTATCAAGGTTTGTTGCTCTGAAAAAGGACTTGAAATTACCCTACAAGAGATATGCTATTGGAGAGGTCTTTAGGGATGGACCATCTCAACCAGAGCAAGGCAGATATAGAAGCTTCATACAATGTGATGTAGATACGATAGGCGTAAAGGATGTATCCGCGGAGGCTGAATTATTGTTCTTGGCTAATGATGCTTTCTCTGCTATTGGTTTAAAGGGCATCGAAATTAGATTGAATAACAGAAAAATATTGAATGGCCTATTGAGAGGGTATGGTATTAAGTCGAAACTTTTCAATAGCGTGCTTATTGCGCTGGACAAGCTTGATAAGGTTGGGGAAAGGCAGGTTATTGAAGAACTTCAGGATATAAAAGAGCTGAGCAATGAGCAGGTGTTTGAGATAAAAAGGATTGTTGAGCTGAAAGGGAGCAACAAAGAGGTTTTGGATGCTCTCAGAGAATTAGCTAAAGATGAAGAAGCAAAAGAGGGTATAGAGGAGATTGAAAGGATTCTGGATTATACCTCTTCTTTGGAGAAGGGTATTGTTAAGATTGCACCTTATTTGGCAAGAGGACTTGATTATTATACAGGGCCGATTATGGAGGTTTTTGCCACTTCCGGAAATGTTAAATCTTCTGTATTAGGAGGAGGCAGGTATGATAACATGATAGGAGACTTTATAGGCTCAAAGAACAAGGTTTATGCTGTTGGATTTTCATTCGGCTTGGAAAGGATTATTACTTTGTTGCAGGCTGAGGGAAAGATTGAGAAGAAATTAAGTCCTGCCCAGATTTTTCTCGTGCCGTTGGATACTATAAAAGAGAGCTTTGGTATAGCCCAAAAGCTAAGAAAAGCGGGGATAAATGTAGATTTGGATTTGAAGAACAGGAACCTCAAAAAATCATTGAGCTATGCTGAAGCCTTAGGCATCCCGTATGTTGGAATTATAGGAGAAGAAGAGCTTAAGAAAGGTGTGATTTCTGTAAAGGATTTGGCGAAAAGAAGCCAGAAGGAGATGAGCATAGAAGAGCTGAAGAAGATGTTGAAGGAATAGGTTCTTACTTTTTCTTGCCTACGAATATGCTAAAAATAGGAAACCGGGAATATTTCTCATACGAATGGGGAGCAATTTTCTTGAATTCCTTGGTTGGCCGGCAGTTTATGAAATCCACTAGTTCAAAACCGGCTTTGCACAGGTTTCTTAACTGGGTCCTATATGTATAGCGGTATGATTTAATTTTCATTTCAGGAAGCATATCCCATTCAATAAGACCTTCTTTCCAGGCGTTCCCTAAAAAGATTTCCTTGGCTTGCTTTTTATCCAAGAAACTTCCTACCCCCTCTATTTTAAACTCATCATCTTCGTATTTCTCTTTAGCCATCTGGAACTCGCTTTCATTAGAATAATAAAAAAGACCCCCTTTCTTAAGAACGCGAGCTATCTCCTTGAATACAGGAATCTGATTCTTGATATAATCAATGGAAAGGCTTGCGGTTACAATATCAAAGAAAGAATTCTTATAAGGGAGAGTTTTCATTGATCCTACCTTGAATTCCACATCAGGGCAGTTTTTTTTGGCCATTTCAATCATTGCTTCGCTTATATCCATACCATAGCAAACAGCTCCTTTTGAGAGGTATTTTTTGATATGCACGGCTGCCCCACAACCAACATCAAGCAGCCTCTTGCCTTTTATGTTGCCCACTGCATCAAGCATGCAAGGAAGCTCTAAGAATTCGTTAAAGACCCTATCCTTGTGTTTCTGTTCTCTCGTTTCTTGATATTGCTTTCCGTGCTTGTTATAGACATTCTTAGTATAGTTTTCAATATCCATTAGAATGAAGAAGATAAGAAATTATTTAAATATATGCCAATTAAACTGAGTTATGCAATTGTTCTTGTCGGGAGGAGGGATTGGAGAGGATTCAAGAGAATTAGATGATTTATTTGCTAATGCTGTGGACAAGAGCAAAGCCTTATTGTATATTCCTATTGCAAAGGATAGTAGAAAGAGACCATATAAAGAGTGTTTTAGTTTTATCCGAAGGGTTTTCAATCCGAGAGGCATCAATAAAATTGTTATGTGGACTGAAAAAGAGATTGAGAATCCTCCTTCAAAACTCAGTGATTTTGGTGGAATCTATGTTGGAGGGGGCAATACCTTTTATTTATTGAAGGAGTTAAGAGAGAGTGGTTTTCTTGGCAGGTTGATTAAGGCAATTAAGAAGGGAATTCCGTATTATGGAGGAAGTGCTGGTGCTATAATCTGCGGAAAATCTATTGAGCCATCTTTTTTTCATGATGAGAATTTCGTTGGGCTAAAGGATTTCAGAGGGTTTGGACTGGTTGGCAAGTATTCCTTGTTTTGCCACTTTAAAGAGCAAGACTTAGATGATTTAAAGAGATTTAGTAAGGAAAAAGGATTGGACTTGATTGCCCTGCCTAAGAATTGCGGGTTGTATGTTTTCGGGTTTTCTGGGCATAGAATAAAGGTAATCGGGAAAGGACATGCCCTAAAAAAAAACTTTATAAAAAACTTAAGGATTCGGAATTCTGCTGGTGGTAGTAGTGTAACGGTAGCATAGGAGCCTGTGGAGCTCCAGGCGCGGGTTCAACTCCCGCCTACCACCCTTCTTTATCCAGCCCAAGCTCTTTATCTATATCTTTCGCAATCTCTTCTACATCGGTAAGCACTCTATCTATATCCTTTCTGAGTTCATTGATAAGGCCATATAATGTCTTTCTCCGTAGATATATCCTATTGCTCCTTCTGACTAAAATCCCTGAATTTATAAGGTTTCTAAGATGGTGATTCACCCTAGGTGGAGCAACTCCCAACTGTTCGCTAATCTCTAAAGAGGTTAAGGGTTTCTGCTTTGAAGAATTCTCCAACACTATCTTTAATATCTTGGTAGCAAGATTTTTAACATCCCTGCCGCTGCTCAGGCATAGTTGATCAGACAACCACGATATTCTATCATCTAGATTTTTAGGAGGTTCAGTAGTCCTTCTTCTAACTATTATTCTATCCATTATATGTATGAAGGAGAAAGAAGTATATTAATGTTTTGGTTTTAATAAAAATGATATTTACTTAGACTCAAAGAAATGAACAAAAACCAAAAAATTTTTATATTTTTTATATCTACACCATGATAAGGATATCTACACTATTAAAAGGAGGTGATAAGAATGAGAGAACCAAGCTGGTTTGATGAAATAAGCAGACTACAAGAAGACTTTGACAGATTGATGTCAAGATTTTTCTCCCCTAGAGGGATAGGTAGAGAAATGCTGCCTGATTATTCACAAAGAGCGTTGGAAGAACCTTCTTTGAGGAATCCATTAACTGATATCATTGAGAAAGATAAAGAGATTATTGCCAAGGTAGAGATGCCCGGAATCAACAAAGAGGACATTGAGATTAATGCAACTGATGAAGGAATTGAGATAAAGGGAGAGACTTCAGAAAAGCTTGAGAAAGGAGATAAGAAAAAAGGATGGCACAGGATTGAAAGGAGATACACAGGATTCTATAGATATATTGGTCTGCCAGAGGGCGCAGACATTGAGAAGATTGATGCAAGTTATAAGAACGGCATCTTAGAGATACACATCCCTAAGAAGGAGAGCAAGAAGAAAAAAGCTAAGAAGATTAAAGTGAATTAAATTTTTTATCTATTTTTATATTCTTCAGGATTTAAACCTGCTCCCCATTCAGATAATTTCCCTCTTTCTGTTTTGGATAACTTAATAGAATTCACAAAAGGAGCTTTTAGATATTCTTCTTTAGAAGAGTTTGTTTCCTGAATGCGATTCAGCACAAAAGCCAGGGCATTATAATTATCCCTCAAGAATTTATTATCTACCTGATTAGGACATCCGCATATAATTATCTTTACAGAATCCTCAGCTCGAGTTATTAAAGGTCTAGCTTCCCAAGGAGACATATTTTGAAACTCATCAATAATCCATACTCCGCCACCCCAATCTACGCCTCTCACATAACCCATAGGAACATTCATAAACAGAGAATTCTTGCCCTTGATTGCGTCATCAACAGAATCGTATTTGGAAATAATACTATACTTGCTTTGATAGCCAAAATCAGGAAATTTGTTTTTCTCAATCATATTCCACAATTTGTGAATCGCGCTTCTAAAAGAATAGTAATCATGAGCTAGTTTCTCATCCATCCCACCAGGCAAATAACCTACATCCTCAGAATGAACAAGAGGTTTGGATAATTTAATCAAGGATTCAAGGGACCTTTGGATATCCTCCTTATAACTCTTTCGGGCATTGTCAGTTGATTTAATCGACTTTCTTATGGATTGATTTCCATCTTTTACATGTCTGCCGGCCAGATACATCGCAGTCGCCAAAGCCAGAATTGTTTTTCCTGTGCCTTCTACCCCATGACCAATTACAAGCTTAATATTATCATCGATGCAATCATTCATAAAAAGATACTGCTCGAGATTTCTAGGAGTCAACCCACCTATTGGACTAATAGGATTATTGTATCTTAACTCAGAAAGAATCCCCTCTTTACGGTTTACTCTATAAATCATATAGGGCAGCGAGTTCAGCTGTTTTCTGAATTCACCACCATTTGAATTAACTTTTTTGAAGACTTCCTCATCCGAACCTACAAAGATCACATAGGAATTATGTGGCAGACTGGGAATTTTAACATCCTCAGCAAAAATATTGCTAAAATGCTCCAAAGGAATAACCCTGTGCTTCTTATCTGCATAATTCATTAATTCCGCCAAGGCATTATCATCCTTACAAAAGAAATAACCATCAGATATCTCATCTAGATTAACACTCCCTCTCTTCAAACCTTCAGCCTTTATGCCATTTATCTTTGCCACGGTGCTCAACGCAAGGTCGTTTGTTACTAAGACTGTTTCGTATCCCCTTCTCTTTCCTATCTTATCGAAGAATTTTGCTGTGTTTAATATGTTCAAGTCTCCTTGACCCAAATCACAATCAATTTTAAGTTTTTGATTTTTAAGATTTGAGTCTCCTATTAAATACACCATATCAAAGCCGCCTTTACCTAGTCGAAGTGGTTCGTAAGAAAAATCTACACCTTGTTCAACCCCTTTATCAACGAGCTCATAGAGCATCTTCTTTGCTTCGATTGCTCCATGCCTGGTGGAAGCCTTTTTGGTTTTCTTAGCAACATTATTTAATTCTTTTTCAATTGTACTGAAAGCTATAATTTTAGGATTGTTACCAAAGTTATAGGGAGCAGTAGCATCATCAATGATAATATTCGTATCAAGCACAAATATTTTCCTGTCGCCAGATGATTGTGGAAGAGAATTAGATATTTTTTCTTCTAATGACAAAACCTTTTCTGTTTTTTCAGAATCAGAATCATTTGGGTTTAAGATAGAAACAAGCTTGGCACCTAAACCTTTTATCATATTTTTTAAGTAGGCCATAACAGAGTAGCCAATGAGGGTTTTAAAAATTTTGTGGGGTTTAAAAATATCTTATTAAGTTAGCCAAAACTCTTTTTGCTCAGTTTTAGAAAAGCGCATAACAGAAAGCTTTATATATCAGTAGTGTTTTAAGTAATTCAGTATACTATAAAGCATACTAGCTAGGTTCAAAAACGGTGCCTTGCCAAAAGTAAAAGGAGGTAAAAAAATGGAGTTTATTGTAAAAAATGCTTTGGATTCAGCGGAAGAAAACGAGAACATTAATGTCCCTGCCCAGGCCAATATAAAAGTTTTTGGATGTGGTGGCGCTGGCAATAACATGATTTCTTGGTTGTATAAGAAAGGTGTAAAGGGAGCTGAAGTTATTGCTCTTAATACAGATATGCAACACCTTGATATAAGTACTGCTGACCGTAAACTCCTTATTGGCAAGAATACCACAAAAGGTCTTGGTTGCGGTGGTTATCCCAAGGTTGGGGCTGAGTCTGCTGTAGAATCTGCAAACGATATCAAGCAATTATTGAAAGGCTCTGATATGGTTTTCATCTGTGCTGGAATGGGCGGCGGAACAGGCACCGGTTCTGCTCCAGTTGTAGGCAAATTAGCTAAAGAGATGGGGGCCATAGTTATTGGCACTGTGACTATGCCTTTCAATATTGAGAGAGCAAGAATAGATAAGGCTGAATATGGATTGGCAGAGTTGAGAAAAACGTGCAATACTGTGATTGTAATCGACAATAACAGACTTGTTAAGATTGCTGGGAACCTGCCAGTGCAACAAGCGTTTGCAGTAGCAAATGAGCTGATTTCAACAATGATAAGAGGTATTGTTGAAACGATTGCTGTTCCCTCTTTGGTAAACTTGGATTTCGCAGATGTGAAGGCAATTATGACTGGTGGTGGTGTTGCTGCTATAGGAGTAGGAGCTTCCGATACCAAGAATAGGGTTGATGAGGCAGTAAGAGGAGCACTATCTAATCCTTTGCTGGATATTGATTACGCGGGAGCAACAGGAGCAATTATTCAGATCCATGGTGGACCTGACTTAACTTTGGAAGAGACAAAGATGGTTGGTGAATTGGTTACGAAAGAAATGGATCCTGATGCCAATGTTATCTGGGGAGCAAGAATCAGCGATGACATGAAAGGAAAGCTTGTGGTAATGACTATTATAACCGGAGTGAATTCTCCATGGATACTTGGAAAGGATTCTTCTTCAGAGTTTGAATCAGAGAAAAAGTCTCGCCTTTCATCAGAATTAGGAATTGACTTGGTTTAATTCTTTCTTTTTATTTTTAATAACTTTTTAATATATATTCTTATTCTTCGTTCATATGGTAGTATCAAAATCAGAGCTAGCTATTGAACTTTCTAAGCTGGAGGTGTTTTCAAAGCCCAAAGAAGACTTAGAACAGTATCCCACTGACAGCGAGATAGGGGCTACTGTATTATGGAATGCTTACATGAAAGGATGGATAAAAGATAAGAAAGTTATAGATTTTGGGGCTGGCTCTGGCATATTAGGTATAGGGGCATTGCTTTTGGATGCAAAGGAAGTTGTTTTTGTTGAGAATGATAAGGAGATAATTGGAACACTCAGAAAAAATATCAAAGAAAAGGATTTGATGAATAAAAGTAAGATAATTAGGTCCGACATTCATGAGATAAAGGGGATAAATGCTGATATAGTAATACAAAACCCACCTTTTGGTACGAGAAATAAGTCCATTGATATGATATTTCTCAAAAAGGCTATGGAGACTGCTCCAAAGGTTATTAGCTTTCATAAAAGTTCTACGAGAGAATACATATTAAAGAAATGCTTGGAAGCTGGGTTTGAGCTGGAAGAAGAGATGCGCTTTCTTTTCCCTCTAAAGAACACGCTTTCCCATCATAGAAAAAAGATACAAAGGATTGCTGTATCTTGTTTTTTTCTAGCAAAAAGTATTTAAACTTCTTTTGGTAAAATAGAAAAAGATGGATAAAAAAGAACTCCAGCGCTTAAGGGAGTGGGCCAAGAAGAAGGTAAAGGAAGGATTTACCATCAATCAGCTGAAATTTGCTCTTAGGAGAAAGGGCATTGAAGAGAAGGATGCTGAAAAGATTGTTTCCAGGATTGGCATCAACTATAAATTTCTAATCTCTTTATTTGTGGTAATGGGCCTGCTTACTCTCTCGCTTGTTCTTTTATATTTACCTACATCAGTGGAAGAAGAAACCCGTATTAATGTTTCTAAGCTGGCTGAAATAAACTTTGAGGGATTCAGCAGGAACGAAATAAGTAATGGCTTTGCTTTCACAAGAGTAGAAGAGAATGCATCCCCCACAGTCATCACACTTTCTGGGTCGTATGAAGAAATAGATAAATACCTCAACGACTTCCTTAAGAGAAATCTTAAGAGTTACAAATCGTTTAAGCCAATCTCAAGATGGAAAGATGGAAGAGTAATAGCAAATGACTATACCTATCAATCTGTCGGGAAAGAATTTATTGTTTCTCAAAGAGTTTTGTTATACAACGAGACTCTTATAGATTTATCCATAAGAAGCGAGAGAAAGTTATATAATGAATCTAAGGAAATAGCAAATAAAAAAATTGAAGAAATAGAAAGTTTGTTTTCTAATTAATCTAATCCAGCTCTTCTTCTAATAGCCTGAACCATATCTGTTTTCTCCCAAGTAAAATCAGGATCTTTCCTTCCAAAATGGCCATAGGCTGCTGTTTTCTGGAAAATCGGTCTTTTGAGGTTCAGTTTCTTGATTATCTCTGAGGGAGACAATGGAAATAATTCTTCGATGATTCTTGCTATCTCATCCTCATCTATAACTGAGGTGCCAAAGGTATCAACAAAAACTCCTACTGGCTCAGGCACGCCAATTGCATAGGCTATCTGAACCTCGCATTTCTTGGCAAGCCCTGCTGCCACAATGTTCTTTGCAATATAACGAGCCATATAAGCCCCGCTTCTATCTACCTTGCTTGGGTCTTTCCCTGAGAAAGCACCTCCTCCATGTCTTCCCAAGCCACCATAGGTATCAACTATAATCTTTCTTCCTGTAACACCTGTATCGGCTGCAGGACCTCCAATAACAAACCTTCCAGTCGCATTAATGTGCAATTGAGTTTTTCTGTCTAGCCATTTTCCTAGAACTGGTCTAATAACCGTTTTTTCTATATCTCTTCTCAACTTATTCATGCTTATCTTCCTGCTATGCTGGCAGGCAATAACAACAGATTGTATCCTCAATGGCTTATCATCGTTGTATTCTACCGTTACCTCACTCTTCCCATCCGGGCCAAGATAAGGAAGAATCTTCTTTTTCCTTACCTCTGAAAGCTTTTTGGTTAGCTTATGAGCCAGCATTATAGGAAGTGGCATCAACTCAGGAGTCTCATCTGTAGCATAACCAAACATCATGCCCTGGTCGCCTGCTCCTTGCTCTTTCTCTACTTTCTTGTTTACACCCTGAGCAATATCAGGGGACTGAGGATGGATTGCGGTTAGGACTGCGACACTATCGTAATCAAAACCCTTCTCAGTGCTGTCGTAACCTATTTTCTTGATTGTATTGCGAATTACTGCCTGAACATCTACATAGGCCTTGCTCGTAACTTCACCAGCAACAAGGACCATTCCTCTGGTTGCGATTGTCTCCACAGCCACATGGCTATCTTTATCCTTTCTCAACAATGCATCTAGGATGCCATCTGATATCATATCACAAACCTTATCAGGATGACCTTCGGTAACACTTTCTGACGTTATTAATCTTTTTGACATTTTCTTTCCCCCCATAAAGTTACAAATCGCTTTTTCACTGTTTTATAAAAAGTTTTCTGTAAACGAGAGATGCAAAAAGGGATGATTTTTTATATTCCTTTAATAATATAGATAATGATGAAAGCAAGAAAAGCCCTAAAATCCAGGCATTATATTGCCAAGAAGCTCATTACTTTAAGGACTCAGGTTATAGAGAAAGATAAACAGATAAAAAATCTGAAAGAGAGAATAGATTTATTTAAGGCCGGAGAGCAGGAGGCTATTAACCAATTGATAGAGCTGAAAAAGAGGATTGGCAAGCTCTATTTTCAAGAGAAAAAGAAAAAAAATAGAAAAAAATGAGAGAAAGTTTTATAAATTAAGCATTGTCTTTGAATAGAAGATGGCATATAACAAAAAAAAGGATAATAATCACAACCAGAA
>CAZOKS010000032.1:9951-12359 GCA_964580745.1 uncultured Methanosarcinales archaeon
GTGTTTTTAGAGTCCGTCTTCCACGAGGTAGGGAAGTGATAGGGCTTCTTCAAGAGAGGCTCGGAGGTTCTCGTAATAAAGTCAGATGTCTCGATGGCAAGACAAGGATATGCCGGATTCCTGGCAGGTTAAAGAGAAGTCTTTGGGTAAGGCCTGGAGATTTCGTGATTGTGGAGCCCTGGGAGTTTGGTGGTGATGAGAAAGGAGATGTAGTTTATAAATACTCGAGGAATCAGGCAAGCTGGCTCAAGAGAAAGGGCTACCTAAAGAAGCTTGAGGATTTGGAAGAGTTCTAAGAATTACTTTATCTCAATATGTATCTGAGGAAAACTTTTTTCAAGATTCTCTTTTATGTGCTCTAGATGCTTATACGAGGGGGCTCTATTCTTGAGAAGTGATTTATTCAGTATTCCTTCCTCTTGGTCATATCTGAAGTTTTGGATAATTAGATTAGGGTGGAGCCGAGCAATTGACCTGCAGATGCTATCAAAATGCTTCTCTTGATACATCACACCTGGAAAAACAGTAGTCCTGAACTCTACTGTTATATTAGGTAGATGCTCATATAAAAGTTCTATAGATTTCTTAATATCTTTGATGATTTCTGAGGGAGGCATAAAGAAATTTCCTGATTGGGTTGTTCTTTGAAAGATTTCCTCATCAAGCGGAGACTTAATGTCAATTATGAAATTATCGCATAGTTCATTCATAAGCAAATATTTTATAACGCTTGGTTTTGAGGCGTTGGTATGAACCCATATGGAAAGCTCGTAGTTGCGGGCAAAGCGGCATAGACTGCCTAATGCAAGCCTTTGAAGTGCTGGTTCTCCTCCGGTAAACACAATATTGTCCACATTAGGGGAGATTCGCTCTATCTCGGATTTTATAGCTTTGAGGTTAACAGCAAAATCTTTGCTAAATTTAACATAATTAGGGACAAAGCAGATTGGACAGTTGAAGTTGCAGCCTGCAAAATTGACTATCATTGAGGGCTGACCTTCAATATACTCAGAATCTATGCCAATATTGGCATCAATATAAGCTTCCATTTAAGATAAAGAATGATAATGTTATTAAAAAGATTTCTTCTTTAGAATAAGTAATTAAGGGTAAAAAAGATTACTTTTTTTTCTTTTCCTCTTTTTTCTCATCCTTAACAGAAACTGCATAGATTAAGCAAGAAACAGGTCCAAAAAAGAAGGATAATGCTCCCCACAATGGCATACTGTGTCCATGTTTCTTGGCATCAATTGGAGTATAGATGAAGAGAAAAACCCATGCAATCAGCGCGAACAAAGAGGCCTGTTCTACAATAAAAAAGTTGGTCCATTCTGGAGGGGGTGAAGTAAGATACTGTAGAGCATCTCCTACGCTTCCACCAACCGTTTGAGCAACATAATCAACCAGCCAAAAGCAGATAGCTACTAAAGAAACCAATAAAATGACTAATTTTCCTTTTCTCATGCTTTTATTTTATCAATGCTAATATAAAAAACTTTCTTTTTTAAAAGCTTAAAGTAAATCGCTTTCAAAATCCTTTGATAGCTCATCGGTCAGCTCTTTCTGAAGCTTGATCTCTTTTTCGGCTATTTTCTTGGATATCTCAAGATTTAACTTCTGTCCTTCCCTTGTTCTATCCTCTTTCTTAAGAAATTGAATAGAACTCAATACAGAACGGGCGAATTTGCCTGAATAAAGAAAGGAACGGATAAAACCTGCAAATCCTATATCTGCAAGCAAGTCAGCATCCTGAAGAACCTGCAACTCCAGAGGCTTATCTTTCATCTTATCTCCTCGAAGGTCATGATGCTCTATCAAACAACAAACCTCATCAATAAATTCCTTTGAATGCCCTAATTTGGAAAGAAAATCCCTTGCAATAGGAACTCCTAGTTTGGCATGTCGATGCCATTCCTCCCACGCAGTTTCTAAGGCACCTCCTTTACCAAACAATCTAGCATCATCCAACTTGGTTTTTCCAATATCATGGAGAAGTGATGCCACAAGAACCTGCTGCCTCTTTACCTTTTGCTTAAGTTTTTTCATTAGGTCTTTAGCAGTCTCATAAACCCTTAAAGTGAAATAAGTCTCGTCAAATGGGCCATGGGCAAAGTGCTTGGTTTTATTATATTCATCACAAACAAACTGATATATATGTTTGTAATCAGGGTTTTTGTCTTTTTGGTTCATCAGAAGAGAGAAGAGATGCATGTATATAAAATTTGCCTGAGATTTTTAGAATAAGAAATTAACTAAAAATACTGTTTAAAAGCAATAATTATAAAAATGAGATGCCAATTATGTTGATAATAAATCTCTCAGAGAATCAATGATAATGGTGCTGAGAATGGAAATAAAAGACATTTCAAAGCCGATGGAGAATGTTTTAATTGAAGGCTGGGTTCAAG
>CAZOKS010000033.1:0-9431 GCA_964580745.1 uncultured Methanosarcinales archaeon
TTTCTTGCTCTCCACTTATGTCTGTTGTTGCTGACTCATTGTCTATTTCAATTTCAGCTGTTTGATTTTCAACAGGGGCAGGCGTTTGTTCTGTTGTTTCATTGGTTTCATTCTCTTCCAATGCAGTATAACCTGTAATACCCTCCTTTCCCCTTAAAAAAGTCCAGCCGATTATTGTTAGTAAGATGAGTGCGCTGGCAATAATTATAACAAAGACCTTTTGCTTGTTTTGTTTTGTTCTTCTGACAGGGACGTTCTTTCTTGCTTTTGTTATTGCTTTATCTTCTTTATCTGCTGCTTTCTTCTCTCCCTGAGTTATCCTTTTTTTCTGTTCATAGAGCTCAAGAAGCCGTTTGTCTGGTTTTGTAGTGCCTGTCTTCTCTTTGAGAAGTCTCTGGTATTCTTCAAACCCAATCTCTTCATGAAGGTATCTTTCAGAGATGGTTCTGCTTTCTTTCTTGATACGCTGGATTTCTCTATTAATTTCTTCAAGTCTTATTCTTTGGTTTGGAGATTCTTCTGACACCTGGAATGCCCTCTTTCTTTTATTTCTTTAGTTTTAGTTTTACCTTTTATCTTTTTTGTTATTTTGTATTATTCTAAAATAAGATGGTTTTCAGACTATTTTTTGCTTTTCAAATATTACTACTTCTAAGTAATTTTAATAATTTCCCTTTTTGGAGTAGAATAAGTTATCTGATAAGGATTCAAATCTTTAAGAAATGGCAGAAAGGTATGTCTTCTATCTTTTGAATGTCTTTTTGTTCGATTAATCTATTGTCTATTCCAAAAGATATTGCTTTTTCCCCTATGAAAAGAATTAGTTTGGCGTCTTTGATTGTTGGTTTGATATCTTCTTCTTTTCTGTTTTTCCAGTTGTAGAATTTTGATGTTAGATTGATTTTCTTCTTGCTATTCTTGTCTTTTATAACTTTGTTAGTGAGTTCTTTGTCTGCTATGGTTACAGAGATGCGCCCTTCAAGGCTATGAATAGAAATCATCAGGCTCATTTTATTGTCCTTACAGGGTGCTTGCTTCCGCATGCTTGGCATACTTTTATTGTTAATCCTTTTTCTTTCTTTAAAATGGTATCGGGTTTGCCGCAATCTGGGCAGATAACAAATTCTTGTACATATTTGTTTATCTTGTTGTTTACTTTCTCTGAAGAGACCTTTGACTTGATTATGGCTGCGCTTTCGCTAAGTTCTCCAGGACTTGCTAATTCTCTTAAAATAAACTTGAGCAGATGCTCGGGATCTCTATTGATTGCTTTCGCAATGATGTGAAAATTGCTTAATATGGTTCTATTTCCTTGAATATGGCCTTTTGCTTTTGGCACGTCAAATCTTTGCTTGCCTTCTTCCTTTTCGGGAAGGTTTTCTATTGCATTTTCCAGCATTTTTTCATAGTCCATTATACTCACCTTCTACCTGTTCTATAGCGTATTTAACATCATCTTCCATTATGGTTCTTCTTCCTGCGTTAGATGCGATTAATATTGATATCCTTGCGATCTCTTTAATCCTCTTTTCAAGGATGAATTTTAGCTCTGCTACTGCATTCTCAGATATCCTGTCCGCTCCTTCCTCTTTGATTATTTTATAGAGGGCATTTAGAGGTAATATGCCATATACCATGTTTTTTAGTAATTAAAGGATGTTTAAATTATTTTGGATTGTTTCTGGTTTTGCTTGGGTTAAGTTTATATAGGCTCTTTGTTTTGAAAGGGTATGGTTAGAAAGTCCTTTAATAGGAAGGCGAAGGGTATTAATGCTGAGAGAGATCTTATCCATATACTTTGGGATGCCGGTTGGGCTGCTGTAAGAGTGGCTGGCTCGGGAGCAATATCTTTTCCGTCTCCCGATGTGGTTGCGGGAAATGGTATTAGGAAGGTGGCTATTGAAGCTAAAATTACTAGTTCCAACTCCAAGTATTTCTCTAAAATGGAGATTGCTGGATTGAGAAAGTTTGCTCATGCGTTTGGTGCTGAGCCCTGGATTGCTGTGAAATTTCCTAAACAGGACTGGCTTTTTATTAATCCAGAGGATTTGAAGGAAACTGAGAAGGGTTATTCGGTTAATGTTGAAAGGGCTGTTGCTTTTGGTTTGTTGTTCTCAGAGTTCATATCTGCTGATTAATTATTTTACTTTGACTTTCATAAAATCGTACGCTGCCTTTGTGTTCGGGAATATCTCCCTTGCTTCTTTAAGCATGTCTTTTGTATTGAGGTATCTTTGTGAGAAATGTGTTAGTATTAGGGTTTTCACATTGCTTGCCATGGCAATCTCTGCTGCTTGTTTTGCTGTGAGATGAAGATATTCTTCTGCCTTTTCCTTATGCTCTTCAGAATAGGTCGATTCACATATAAGAATATCGCAGTTTTGGGCTACCTTATAAGCATTATCACATAAACCTGTGTCTGCAATATATCCTATAACCTTTCCCTGTTTTATTTTGCATATATCTTCTGCTTTGATTCTCTTTCCTTTATAGGTTATTTCCTTATCTCTTAGGAGCTTGTTTAGATGAGGTCCTTCTTCAATCCCTAGTTCTTTGAGTTTCTTTTTCACGATTCTTAGTTTGTCTTTTTCTTCAAATCGATATCCCACGCAGGGTGCAGAATGTTTTAAAGGGAGGGCTTTTATTGTGAAGTCCTCGTTTTCCACGACTTTTCCTTCCTTGACTTCATGTGCTTCAAAATCGAGCTCTGCTTCAAAAGGGAAGGTTTTGAGTAGAGTGTTTATCTTGTGTTTTGGGTCATCTGGCCCGTATATCTGAAGGGTTTTGTCATACTTCTGGGCGGCCATTGTTTGAATTAAACCTGGCAATCCCAGAACATGGTCTCCGTGCCAATGACTGATGAATACCTTAGATATTTTCTGTGAGCTGATCCCTTCTATTTTGAGTTGTCTTTGGGTTCCTTCCCCGCAATCAAACAGCATATATTCCTTGAATCGTCTAAGAAAGATGGCTGAATGATTCCTGTCTTTTGTAGGAGCCATTGCTGATGTTCCTAAGAATATTATTTCAATCATTTTCTTAGTGGGTGGTTTAGGTTTATTAAAAATTTCGGTATAAATTTTGGTATCTTTCTTTATTAAGACCAATAGAGTTTTAAACTTTGGGTTTCTTTGTTTTGGGATGCTGGTTAGCAGGGTTTTGAAAGCAGGGGATTTTATGGATTTGTATGATTTGACATTGGGAGAGTTTTTAATAGGGCTTTCAAGGGATGTTGATTTGCTTTTATACTCTTCAGAGACGCTTAAAAGCCCTTATTTGAACGAAAGGCTTGGCTTGACAGATGATTTTGCTCTTTTCATCAACAGAGGCAAGAGTAAAGAAAAGACTATTCATATCTTTTTGCCTTTTCTTCCTCCCAATAATAATGATGGGAATTTCACTTTCCATGAGTTTGCTGAGTTCAGCTCTTTTCTGAGGAATATATGTAGGGATTCTTTAGAGATTGCTTTGGATTTCTCAAGGACAAAGATGTCTACTGTTTCTTCTTTAGAGGATATATTGGCCAAAAAATTAAGCTTTATAGATGTTTCAAGTGTTCTGGATGCTTATTTTTCTCTTAAAACTGAAGAGGAGATTAGGGCTGTTAGAAAGGCATGCGCTTTTACTGATAGAATATTTGAGCAGGTTTGTCAGAAAATAAAGGGGTTTGAGCTGGATTCAGAGAAGGCTGTGTTTGATTTTATTAAGCATGAAGCTAATAAGAAATCCTGTCAATTGGCTTTTAATCCTATCATTGCAAATGGACAGAATTCTTCTTTCATACATTACCCTTTTTATTCTAAAAAACTCTTTAAAAAAGGTTTTCTTTTGCTTGATTTTGGTTTAAGATGCGAAGGTTTTTGCTCTGATATGACAAGGATGTTGTATTTTGGCAAGCCCTCTGCTAAGGAAAGGGATGATTTTGAGTTTGTGAGGGCAGTAAAGAGAAAATGCATTAGCCGGGCGGATAAGCAATCTTCTGCTAAGGACTTTCAGGGATATGCTATGTCTTTGTTTGAGGAGAAGGGGTATGATTTGAAGCATGGTATTGCGCACGGGATCGGGGCTTTTGTGCATGAGCCTTTATTCTTTTTGCCATCTTCATTAAACAGAAAGGGGAATGTTCTTGCGATTGAGCCGGGCATTTATCTTGATGGGAAGTATGGAATTAGGCTCGAAGATACCGTTCTCATAAAGGAGGGGGTTGAGAGGCTTACTAAATCCTCTGACGATTTGGTTGTGATTGAGAGATGATTTTGGATTGGCGTTTCAACCACAAATCCAATAACTTTAAAAGTAAGTGATTTCTTCAGTAAGCTATGGCTAAGAAAAAACTATTGAAGAAGTGGGACTGGGAACGAAAGTCTGGCTGGCTCAGGATTAAGGAGTCAGAAAGGAAGGCTGTTTTTGATTTTTCAGAGGAATATAAGGATTTCCTTGCTACGAATAAGACTGAGAGGGAATTTGTGGAGACAGCTCTTTCTATGGCTAAGAAGAAGGGGTTTAAAGATATTTCTAAACAAAAATCCCTTAAGAAAGGAGACAAGGTGTTTTATTTGTATAAGCGCAAGGCGTTGATTCTTGCCAAGGTTGGCTCTGCGCCTTTCTTCAGGATGATAGCGTCTCATGTGGATAGTCCTAGGTTGGATTTAAAGCCTTTTCCACTTACAGAGGATTCTGATTTAGCATTTCTTAAGTCTCATTACTACGGCGGTATTAAAAAGTATCAATGGGTTAATAGACCGCTCGCGCTTCATGGTATTTTGATTACCAAGAAAAATAAAACAGTAAGGGTGTCGATTGGGGAAAAGGAAGGCGACCCTTCTTTTGTTATCTCTGATTTGCTGCCTCATCTTTCTTATAAGCAAATGGATAAGAAGATGGGGGATGTTATTCAGGGTGAAACCTTGCAGATTTTGATGGGAAACATCCCTCTTAGCGAGGATGACAAGCAGTCTGTAAAGTCTAATGTGCTTAAGATTTTAAATGAGAGGTACGGCATAGATGAGGAGGATTTGGCTATTGGAGAGTTGGAGTTTGTGCCTGCGGAAAAGCCCAAGGATATTGGAATAGATGCTTCTATGATTGGGGGTTATGGCCAAGATGATAGGATTTGCGCTTATGCCTCTTTGAGTGCTTTGCTTGATTCTAAGGTTGGCAAGGAGACAAGTGTTGCTTTGTTCGTTGATAAGGAAGAGATTGGTTCAGTGGGTAATACGAGCGCGAATTCATCTTTCCTGCTTCACTTTGCTAATCTTTTCTCGAGGTTGTTTAAGTGCAAGGAAACTGGTTTTGACTTGTTGTTTGATTCAGAAGCGATATCAGCTGATGTTACAGGTGCTATAAATCCTCTTTTCAAGGAAGTGCATGACCCTGAGAATGCGAGCTTCCTCGGGAGGGGCGTTTCTGTTGAAAGATATGGCGGGAGCGGCGGGAAATACTTTACTAATGATTCCAGCTCTGAATATTTCCATAAGATAAGAACTATGTTAAGCTCAGCCAAGGTTATCTGGCAGACAGGAGAATTGGGCAAGATTGATGAAGGTGGCGGAGGCACGATTGCCTATATACTGGCCAAGTTTGGGATGGATGTAATCGATATGGGTCCTCCCATACTTGGAATGCATTCCCCTTACGAAGTGGTAAGCAAGCTTGACCTTTTCCAGACGTATAGAGCATATAAGGCGTTTTACAATGAAAACAAGCAGTTATGAGTCCGGCGAGGATTTTAATGCGGAAAAGAATGATTCTGCTAACAGAGATAGTCTGAGCTATGCCCAAAAGCTTGAGGAGGAAAACCGGTATTTGAGGGTAACTTTAAGGCATGTTAAAAGGGAACTTGAGAAGATGAGGTCCCCTCCTTTGATGGTGTGCGAGGTCTCCGAGAGTTTAGGGAAGGAGAAGGCTATAATAAAAGTGCCTAACGGCAGCAAGTTTATGGTAAGGGTTGCTTCGAATATTAAGCTTAGGCCAGGGGATTATGTTTTGACTGACCAGAAGAACCTCAATATTGTTGCCAAGATAAATCATGATTTTGATGTAGAGGCGAATAGGTTTGTGATTATTGAAAAGCCTAAGGTTTCTTGGGAGAATGTTGGAGGTTTGAATGATGAGATTGAAGAGATTAAGGAGGTTATAGAGTTGCCTTTGCTTAAACCTGAAAAGTTTAGGCAGATTGGGATTGAGCCTCCTAAAGGCCTGCTTTTGTATGGCCCTCCAGGAACGGGAAAAACCTTAGTGGCTAAGGCTGTCGCCGCTTCTACTAATTCAACCTTTATTGAGATTGTAGGTTCTGAGCTTGTTCAGAAGTTTATTGGAGAAGGAGCAAAGTTGGTTAAGGAGGTTTTCTCTTTGGCAAGGGCTAAGGCACCAAGCGTTGTTTTCATAGATGAGCTTGATGCTATCGCTGCTAAAAGGGTTGAGTTGGGCACTTCCGGGGAAAGAGAGGTGCAAAGAACCTTTATGCAGTTGCTTGCGGAGATAGATGGCTTTGATAATCTTGATAATGTAAAGATTATTGGATGTACTAATAGAAAAGATATACTTGATGAGGCTATTTTAAGGCCTGGAAGGCTTGACAGGCTTGTGTATATTAAACCTCCTGATGAAAAGGGCAGAGAAGAGATTTTCAGGATTCATACGAAGCATATGAAGGCTGTCGGCGTAAATTATAAGAGTTTAGCTAAGAAGACTGAAGGCATGTCTGGTGCTGAGATTAAAGCGGTATGTACTGAAGCGGGCTATTTTGCAATAAGGAAGGATAAGAAGTCTGTTTCTATGAAGGATTTTAATAATGCAATTAAAAAGGTAAAGAAAGAGGATTTCCTGGATACCGAATATATCAACATGTTTGGCTAATTTTTACTTCTTTTCAAACAGCACAATCTTCATCTTTACCGGTATCCCTTCTAATGAGACTGTTTCGGTATGGGTTACTGCATTCTTTATTTGTTCATCTATCTTTGGTTGTGCTTCCAATCTTGAAGGTCTTTTTATGAGAGAGCCGTTGCAGCAGAGGACATCATGCGTGCTATTATAATATACGCTTGTGGAAGAGAGCATATCAGCGCAGGCAAAGATTAGTTGTTGCTGTTCTTGAGCAGTATCAGCCCAGTCAGGGAAATTGCAACCTTTTTCTTCTCCTACGCATCCAGCATAACATCTGTTGCTTCCTACAAGGTTGCAGCCATCGCATTTTACCATGTCAGAACGCCAAAGTTTAGGATCCCATTGATAATTTCTCGTGTTAAAGCTAACAATGCCGTCATCTGCTTGAACCGATCTTATTGCTGAGTCATAGGTTGTTCTTGCTTCAGTGGCTTCTGGCTGGCTTGCTACAAAGGTATAAGGCATATGCGCATTGATGTATATCTCATACTTTCCATTCTCGTCAGCAAATGTGGTGAAATAATCCCGATGATTTTCATTCATTGATTCTAAATCTTTCTCAGTTCTTTCTAGCCCCTGATACCATCCATCTCTGAGCCATGCAGTTACCTTGGCGTTTGGAATTGGATTTTCTTCCATATCTTTTACAGTACCATGAAGTAGTATTTTAGCACTACGGTCTCCACTCCTCTCTTCAAATATTTCCTCTTTTTGATCATAGTTGCTCCAGTTGCCATCTTGAGAGTAAGGAACATTTCCAAAATCAAAATATCCATCGCAATCATTATCAATCAAGTCGAACATTGTAGTTTTTCCATCGTATGCCACATTGTTTATTTCATCATTACATTTCCAGTCAGCATAGCCATCATCTTCAAGGTTATCATCTCGGCAGCCGTTTCCATCATTGTCACTATCATCTGTACAGCATTTATCATCAACTACGCTTTTATCATAACCATCATAGAATCCATTGTAATAATTCCACCATTCATTGTAATCGATTCTTGTGTTGTCTACTTTAATCTGATAGCTGTTTTTATCCCATGTTAGTCCCATACCCTCGAAACCACATTGACTATCATCGCAATCTTCTACAGCTCCACTACAATCTGTATCAAGGCCGTCAAAACAGCCGGAATCATAATATGACTCAGAGGTTATTGAATCATTGTTAATTTGGTGGTAGTATACTTGGAAGCTCCCTGAAGAAGATGTCCCTTCAATAGTGCAGCATTGATTTGTGACAGGGTCTACGTATCCTACATGAGCAGGTTCTTCACATAATCTTTCAATTGTATTCTCTTCACCACAATAATAGTAAACCTTGCCATCTGGTGAATATTCTGTGTCTCTCCCAAAACAATGCTCCTGATAAGCGCAATCATCTTCATTTGGGCAACAGGCGTAACCATCCCCATAGTCAGAGTCGTAGTCCTCTATGAGATATTCTTGAGTATCATCGCCGCAACAGAATTCATTACCGCCAGTGGAGTCATTAATGGTCCAGTTATACTCGCTTTCACAGGCATCTTTACAAGAGAGAGGGTCCTTATCATTACAGACCGTTATTGATAATGTGGAGCTGTCTTTTGTGTTTCCTGCCAAGTCGCTCATTCTCATTTTGAAGCTGTGGTCAATTCCGCTTGTTAAGGTAGTTGTATCATAGGTTATCCAGACATTTAAACTAGTATCGCCACTGCTGCCGTCTGAACCAGTGGTGTTGCCCACTTTGATTCCATTTACAAAGAATTCTCCAATGTTATACATCCCTCTGGTTACTTCCCCAGAAACAGTAGGGTCTGTGCCGGTTGTTTCAAAAACATAGTTGCCATCAACCCAACTTGTTGAGGCAGTTGGGTCCACCCAATTCACATTGGGTGCCGTTGTATCACAATTTCCGCAGTCATAATCTCCATATGTGCATACTGTACTGCCTGCTAAATCATCGGGGCAGATGCCATCTGAGAGCTCGCAAGAACAGCATACAATTTCTCCGCCTACATCGATACCTCCCCAGCCATCACAATCCTGGGCATAAGAAGCAGAACTTAACATTATAGATAATAAAAGCGCGAATAAGAGTGTTGAAAATCTTTTGTTCATTTGGCAGCCACCTTTTTACTGATACTATTTATTTCTTATTGATATTTATAAAACTTTCTGATTTGGTTCGCTCAAGAAGGTTCGCTCAAGAATTGCTCAAAAGTTTAATAAAGCTCAATCATATCCCTAAAAGAGGCAGATGATGAACGGATGTAACTGCTGATGAGATGATGATGTGAACACCCGCTGATGCCTTATTTTAAAGGGGATAACATGAGATGCTCTAAATGTTCTGAGAAGGCTATAGGTGTTTTTCAGGGAGATAATTATTGTAGCAAGCATTTCAAGGAAGCTTTTGAGAACTTTGTGTTTGATTTTATTGATGAGAAAGGTCTTGTTCCTTCTTCTAAAGTGGCAGTTGCGGTTTCTGGGGGCAAGGATTCTATTTCTGTCTTGGATGTCCTTGCAAAGTATATGAAGAAGAAGGGTTTGGGCAG
>CAZOKS010000033.1:9531-12339 GCA_964580745.1 uncultured Methanosarcinales archaeon
AGTTGGGATAAAGGAGAACAACTTTTTTAAACTGGCTTGGTTTTCTTATGTTATGTTTGTGGATATTGTTGCAAAATGGAGCATAGATGAGGAGAAGGAATTTCTTAAGCTGCTTAAGGAATTGGGCCAGCCAAGGGTTTGCATTGCAAATCCAGAGATTAAGAATCCTCTTAAAGAGAATAAAGATGGAGTTGAGGTAATCCATATACCTTATACCTACAAGGGTTCTGACCTTGGTTTGGTTGAGATTAAGGATTTTAAGGATATTAGGAAGTATATAAATTCCTTCAGTCGTAAGATTGTATTTGGGTTTGAGAATTTACCTAGAAAGGATTCTGTGGTGCAGAGAAGCGCGGGGATGAATAGGATAATTTGCAGGGAGATGAGCAAGAGGGAAAATCGTTATGGATTATGCTTAAGCTATATTCTTTCTTCCAAACATCCAGATGTGATATTAGGTAGGGTTATTCAGAATCTTTACCTTTGCAATAAATATGGTGTGAGATGCGTAGTGTTTACACTTGCGTCTTCCCCTTATGATTTGGCTGGAGAGAGGGAGATTAAGTCGTTTATGGAAACGATTTTACCTAATCAAGGCTTTGCAAAGCAGAGTGTTTCAGCTCTTTTTGGCTTGCTTGGGTTTTGAATGGTTTTATTTTATCTTTTTTCTTCCGGTTACTATTCTTTTGGCTCTCTCTATTCAATAACAAAATTTATATACCTAATGTAACCGAAGTGTTGTTAAAGGAAGGTTAAAGAAAGGTTAAAGAAAAACGTTAAATAAAATAGCCACCCTCAAGGTGAATGAATTGGTTGTAAAGAGACACATCAGAATTTTGAGTAGACTCATGATAGTCTTCTTTTTTGCTTTTTTCCTAATTTTTTTAATGAGTGTTTCTTATAGCGTAACACCTTGTGTAGATACCTGTAACGCATGGCACTACACTTGTTCGGGAGGTTATGAAACTGCCACGCGAACCTGTACTAATTGTGCTACTCATGAGACCTATATTGATTCAGAGGTGACTCCTTGCGGATCTGGGGAAGTTTGTATTGGGGGAAGGTGCGGGAAACCACCTTCTTGTATCCCAAACATAAAAGATGATGAGTGCTCTAATGATAATGATTGTACGGGATCTCAGGACAAGGCATACTCCTGCGTGGAAGAGAGCTATACTGATAATTGCGGAACTTCCAGAAAATACAATATATGCAAATCCAAACCTTGCCCACGAGGGAGTTTAAATTGTGATAAAAAGGGAGGATGTGAAATAAATGGAGACTGTTGCGATGATAGCGATTGTTCTTATTTAGAAAATACTGAAACGGAGATTGCGGTATGTGATATAACCACAAATAAATGTAAAACCAGTTCATTATTAGAATGTGATGAAAAGCATCCTTGCGATTCGCCTTATGATTGTGATATGAGCTCTTATCGTTGTGTAATGATGACTTGCGGTAATGGAAAATTAGATGATTCTGAAGAATGTGATTATGATAAGGTTTCCGGGAAATTGTTGACTCGAGAAAGAATGGATGTTTTGACATGTGGCAGTTGTGGATTAAAGTATTGCGATCCCGAGAAATGTCAATTGATTTGTCCTAATTTACAAGAAAAGTTAGAACTTTCTCTTGCACTTCCAGAATTATCTGAGCTCTGTTCTGAAGGAAAAACTACTGGAATGGGATATGGAGGAGATTGTAATGACATTGATGATTGCGGGAGTTTAGATTTTAAAACAGCCGATAAATTGTTTTATTTTACTTCTGTGGATTCCCCTGATAGCAAATCTTATAAAGAAAATAGAAATGAAGGAAGTCCAGGTGTTTTTTTTACTTTCTCTGGACAGGGTGCATATTCTTCTGTCGCTTATAAGAAAAGGTATATCTCTGAGGATTTTATAGATGATTTTAGAGAGTACATTTTGGATGAAACAGGAAAAGATGGCCTGGAATTTTACAATTCCTTTGGATTTTATCCTTGGGAACTCTATGATGATATAATATTCGCTCATTGCGATTCAAAAGGCCTTTTTGATGGAAGTTGCGATGAAGGAGGAGATTTTTTTTCAATCCTTCCTACTTTAATTGATGAAAATGGAGGCCGTTATAAATTAAGCGCTTATACAGCGTTAGGATTTAGCGAAGAGAATATGAAGTTTGGTCTTGGAGAACATAGCCCAAGATGTGTAGTTGCTCGGAGGGATAATAGTTTTGATTCTTGTGATGCAGGGGTAAAGGGCAAACAAAAAGTTGATTGGTATTCTATTCAGGACGGAACACCTTGCGGGAAGGGCTTTGTGTGTAAAGAAGGAAAATGCGTAAATTTATCTGCTTTGACTTGTGGCAATTACAATTTAGAATCCATAGAACAATGCGAGGAATTGGATTCTGGGGGATGGACTTTTGTTATTGGTGGATACGCGTATGGACCTTATGTTGAGGGAGAAGGTCCTTCTTGTAACGCTTTAGATTCAAAATATGTTAGAGGTAATCTTTCCTGTTCAGATACCTGCATGATAGACACTTCTGAATGCAAATCAGAAGACGACTTGTGTGGTAATGGGGTATTAGATGAAGGTTATGAAAGCTGCGATGGCAATTTTTTCGCAGAGCCTTACCCTTCTTCAAGGCTATGCTCTGAATATGAGCCTGACAGATTTGAGTCTGGTTTGTTGGTATGCAATGAGCATTGCGAGGTAGATGTTACTCAATGCGTAGAAAGGCCAGACAATGAAAGCCATTATGATGATGGTTGCTTGGATGGAAAAAACAACGATGCTTATTTTGATGAATCAGAGAATT
>CAZOKS010000034.1:0-12333 GCA_964580745.1 uncultured Methanosarcinales archaeon
AGCTTCATCCCTCCTTAATCAAGGATTACGAGCTCGAGATGCCTGTTGTGCTGTTCGAGGTTGTGGTTGAACACCTTTTTCCTAATTTCTGATAAGAGTAATTGAAAGCAAAGAAATAGTTTTTGGAAACTAAATCAAGATCGCCTAAGCTAATAAGGTAGGGGAGTGAAGTGGAATGAAGCGTTTTAATTAATTCAGAAATAATTTTTTGGTGGCAGTGTATTATAGAGACGCGTGCTGTTCTGTTTCATTTTTCTGAAAAGAAAGTGGTAAATGCTCTAATTAAAGTTCTAAAAAGCATTTTTAAATAATAAAATTTAAATAAAATAGAGGAGGACTGGTTCTGACAATATTCCGCCGAAGGCGACAAAATACTCAAAGAACTAAGAGTTTGGAGATTTTTTGAATTTATTTACATATTTTAGAAAGACTTTCTTGGTCTATAAATTGAAGGATATTAATTGCAAATATTGCATCGAACTTATCACAATCTTCCAGATATGATTTTAAATCTGAAACATGGGCTTTAATCTTTAATTTTTCTTTTTTGGCAAATTCGTTGAGTTTTCTAATTCCTTCCTTTGAAAAATCAATTGCGGTAACATCAAAATTATTTCTCGCCAAAAAGAAAGAAGTCCTGCCCTCTCCACAGCCTAAATCTAAGACTTTTGCATTTTCAGGCAGATGTTGAATTGAATCAACAACAAGACTGCGGGGTTTTAAACCCCAGTAAAATTCTTTTTCTGAGTATCTTGAATTGTAATCCATACTATTTCCTGGGAAAAGAATCAATATAAACTTTTTTGTTAAGGCCAATGAATTATTGAATATAACATCGAGCTTAAGAGAAGTTTATGCGTTAGCAAGAATTTGAGAGAGCGAGTACAATGCCCCGAGTCACAAAGTGGCGAAAGCGTTGGGACGGCGAGCATCATTCAACATATTTTTTAACAATATTCAGACATTCGTTACGACTTTTCCAAGAAAAAACCTCTTGCTTCAATCCAGGATGTTTACGGATTAGTTTAACAAGAGAAGAAGCCGCTGCCCTCCTGACAAATTTTTCTTCGTCTTTTGCCAAAATCTTTAACAATTTCAAGGATTTTTTAGGATAATTTTGGCCGAAGCAAACCCCAAGACACATAGCAACATTCCAGCGAACATTTTTATTCTCAATTTTCATCCAGTCTCTTAATCTTTGGAATGCCGCGTCAGGATCTTTGTAACCTAGGTGCGATAAAGCAAAAGGACATTATTTTTCTCTTCTTTCTCATCCAAAAGTTCAAACGGAATCAACTTCTTTACTTTTTCCTTACTCCAAGCATATTGTTTTACTTTTGTTGAGAGATCAGTAGACTTGTTAATGATCTCTCTGATTAGATAATTCCCCTTTCTGTATGATTTTTCTTTTATGAGATGATTACCAATTTTGTATTCACCTTCAAAACTATTATTAATACTGGTATCAGTAAATTCTATAAGAAAATAGTTGACATTTCTAAGCTTTTCAATTAGCTTAATAAACTTTTTAACTTGAAAATGTGGTAGTGTATTTCCAATTAAAATTACTGTATCGAATTTCTTAAAATCAATTTCTTCAAAATCTGTATGAGAAAATTCAGCTTTTGAGTTTATTTCTCTTTTTAACATATTGGCATAGGTAATATAATCCTCTTTTATGTCAATCCCAACGATTTTTCTTGCAATCTTCTCAAGATGAAAAGTAAACTGGCCTCCAGCACAACCAATATCAAGAACATTTTTGTCCTTAAATATGTATTCGTGTTTTTTAAAAAAAGGCTCTAGCCTTGATATCCTCTTTTTTGTATAGGAGGAGAAGGGTAAAAAAAATTCGAATCCAAAAACATCATAGATATCCTTTTTTATCAGATTGCAGGAAATATTTTTCCCATGTAAACTGCCTGTATTCAAATATGAAATGAATCTACATCCATGAGAACATTTCATTCTGAATTCACAATTGTTACAACCTAGGGGCAAGTATTCTACAGTTGCCTTACGAAAAGTGCTAAATAATTTAGTCTGCATAGCTTTTTCTAATGAATACGAATTAACATTCGGAGGTGAAGTGCGAAATTTTGTTTTAAAAAAAGGGATTAATTCACAGGGATATAGGTTTCCTTTAGGGTCAATTGTTACTTTATATAATCCGCAAAAACAAGAGGGTAAATCTTCATGCTTTTTGAAATAATTGGAGGTGTAAAAACCATTCAAGCTAATATTGCAATCTCTAAAATCCGAAATTATGTTGTCAATCTTTTCAACCACTTTTTCATCACTTATATTTGGAGCGAGTTTAGTACGAGAACCAAAATCTTTACATTTGCTAAAAGAAAATCTAGTAACACCTAAGCTACGTATAAAAGAAGCAATTTCATAAAGATAATTAACATTAAACCGATTAACGACTACATTCACTTTCACATCTTTTTTCTTAGATTGACAAAATCTTATGTTATCTACAGTTTTTTGAAAATTCCCCCGGGTTTTTTCATGGAGTTGTTTAGTATGTCCATCTAAAGTCGTAGAGAAATTCACGTAATCATATTTAACCAATGAGAAAGGAGTATAAGTAAGGTTTGAATCTATCTGAATATAAATATCACTCTTAATTGCACCTATTATCTCATCGAGATTGGAAACCAGCAAGGGTTCCCCACCTATTATAGAAATTCTCTTAACATGGGGAGAATCATTTATTCGCTCAATTATTTTTTCTGCATTAACTCTAAACTTTCTATTTTTAAAAGTAGAACCAGAGAAACAATAAAGACAATTCATATTACATTTGTTCGTAATATGCCAGATAATATGAACTGGATAGGGCAAAAGATTAGATTCTTCCATTCTAGCATATCCAATAACTTACCAAGTTATCAATATGGTGCAGTAGGAAGTAACGAATCAAGGCTATTCTTAAATTCGTCCAAATAGTCCTTTTCTAAAAAAGTGCTTTTCAGATACGTTTCTTCCATATCTTTTAGATATTTAATTTCGTATTCCATATGAGTTTAATTCACTATTTAAAACTATTTAAATTTTTCTATTTTATGGATGTGTATGGAAAGTTTCTAAAATAAATGGAACTCAACATCCCGATTTAGAAAAGTCAACCATATATTATCATGTCTACTGTTAATTTTGCGTTTAGCCTACTATCTGACACACCCCGCAGATGAGAGGAGATACAAAGCAATGTAAATTAATGCTTTAAGAAAGATAATAAAGGAATGTTAAGCCCAAAAATACAAAAATAAAGGCAAGTTCAGCCTTTCCTTCTATAAGCTCCTGTTACCCTTCTCTTGAATTCCACTAAGGGTTCGTACTCTTTGTACACATCCATAAGTTCTGTTCCCCTAGTTACTGATTTAAACACTTGACCCAAATAGGTATAAAAAGGTAATTCAGAATATACAGAAGAGCTGTTTTTTTGCGCCAATTCTGTTAGTGCTTCATATACTTCAGGGAAATTATCTTCAAGGTATTCCTTAGCAATAAAATCCTTGTTCACATCAGATGCTAAAAAAACACCCTTGTAAATCTTATGAATTTTAGGATCGGAACTGAGCCTATTTACAAGATTCTCAATTATCCTATTACCCATTTTATCACCCAAAGACAGAGTAGGCAAAAGGCATTTATAATCCTTTCGCCAGTAAAACAATTAGAAATTTAAAAACAGATACTGTATTTAGCAAAAACAATCGTTTTTATGAGTTCAGGGTTGTTATCTTTTGAATAGCAGACAAACCCTATTACTCATCATTACTTTTATAACCAACTCTTTCAAACAATGAGCAATACTCTTCAATCTTGTTTTTATGCTCAGGAGATTCGCTTTTCAGCCTTATCTCGAGCTGGCTTAGGCCGCTATAACGCATTAAATGAGTAAAGGGTTTCAATAGTGCTTCTATTGTTACTCCTTCATCCTCAACCTTAAAACCAGCCAAAGTATCTAATGTTTTAGCTTGTGGATTATATACCTGGAAAGGTTTTTTTTCCAGATTTTCCAATCTTTCTTTCATCTCTTTAAGAGTATATTCCTGAGAATCATATACCCTATCTTTGTCAAAGAATGCTATCTTGGAAATGGGTTTTTCAAAGGAATAAAGCAAAAAAACCTCTAGTGTCTGATTTGGACCTACGTAATTATACAAATCCCTTAAAAACTGAATAAGATAACGCTCCTCCTGGTCTTTTGGGAAGGTCTTCACAAGCCTGATTTCCATATAAGCTTTAAAGAATTCAAAAGATAAAAGGTTTTCTTCCTTTCAATATATATGAAAGAAAGCATTAAAGTTCATCTACTTCGGTAATCACTGCTCTGTACCAATCAGTCACTATCTTCTTGACCTTTTGCTTGATTTCGTCCTTATCCTGCACAAAATAGTAGTAGGCATAACCGCCATTCTCCAGATTCATTTGCCTTCTCTTGACAAGCTTCTTCTTAAAGAGATTCTGCAATGCCTTTTGTATGGTGGTTCGGTCTTTCCTGAATATCCTGACAAGCTCCTCAACAGACAAAGGTTTAGCTGACTTGGCTAATTCCATCAGGATATTGTATTCAGTCCTTGATATCCCAAAGCTGCATTTTATAATCTCGTCAAGGTTTATCTGCTTGCATGCAAAGTAAATCATAAATCCACCTCATTTAACATTGCCTCTTAATTGTTCTGCTTCCATTATACGCTCTATGGCTAATAAATAAGCAGCGGTTCTGAAGCTGACCTGCTTCTTCTTTTCCAAAACATCATTAAAAGCCTTAACCATATGCTCTTTCAAGCGTTCCAACACCTCATCCTCTTTCCAGTAGAAGCCATTTCTATTCTGAGCCCATTCAAAATAGCTTACCAATACCCCGCCTGCATTTGCCAATATATCGGGAATTACATCAATTCCTCTCTTGGCTAATATCTCATCTGCTTCAGGTGTTACAGGACCATTAGCCATTTCTAAGATGACATTGGCTTTTATGCTCTCAGCATTCTCAGATGTAATCTGATTCTCCAAGGCTGCTGGAACAAGAACATCCACATCTAGTTCAAGGAGTTCTGAATTGCTCAAATCGGCCTTGCCCTTTAAAACAGAGCGGGTTTGCTTCTTGCGTTCCAAGACCTCCTCAACATCCAAGCCTGAAGCATCATATACTGCTCCTGAGGAATCGCTTATTGCTACTACCTTATAACCGGCTTTTGAGGCAATCCTTGCGAAGAAGCCGCCTACATTGCCTGCTCCCTGAATCGCTATTGTTGTCTCTTCCGGCGTCTTGCCTTTACTCCTCAAGTACTCCTCCATAACATAGAAACCGCCCTGGGAGGTAGAGTATGTTCGTCCCTGGCTTCCTCCAAGGGAAAGGGGCTTGCCTGTTATCACAGCGGGAATATGCTTTCCTTTTATGGTTTCAATCTCATCCAGCATCCAGGCCATTATTTGAGGAGAAGTATAAACATCTGGCGCTGGCACATCTAGATCTGGGTCAAACTCAAAGGATAAGGCTCTTACATAGCCTCTTGCCAACCTTTCGAGCTCATCTTGGGAAAGCTGCTTTGGATTTACTATAACTCCGCCTTTGCCTCCGCCATATGGAACATCAACTACTGCTGTTTTAAGCGTCATCCAGAGAGCAAGTGCTTTTACCTCTTCTATTGAAACATTTGGATGGAATCGTACCCCCCCCTTGGCTGGGCCTCTTGAGTCGTTATAGTTTACTCTAAAACCCTGAAAATATCTAATGCTTCCATCATCCATTTTTACTGGAAAGCTGACGCTAATTGCTCGTTTGGGATTCAAAAGGAATCCTATCTTATCCGACATTCCTGCTTTTTCAGCAGTATGTTTTACAACCCCTAAAGCACTCTCAAATAGATTTGTCATTTTGTTTACCTCGCATTATTAAGTTCCTTCTTGGCATAGTGATAGGCGGAAGTGGCAGCGATAGCGCCTTCTGCTGCAGCTACAACCAACTGCTTGAAACCTGCGGAACCGGTTGTTAAATCTCCAGCAGCATAGATTCGGGGAACATTGGTTTTCATCTCTTCGTTTACTTTAACATATCCCCTTTCGTCTGTTTCGACGCCCAAAGGAGCAAACAAATCAGTAGAGGGTTCAGCTCCAATCTCGATGAAAAGACCATCCAAATCCAACTCCTTACCAGTATCAAGCGTGACTCCTTCAAGCCTATCCTTACCTTTCAATTCGGATACATTAGCGTTATAGATGAATTCCACTTTAGGATCATCCTCTAAGATTTTCAACCAATAGGGCTCGCATCTCATCTTTCCCCTTCGGTAGATTATGTAAACCTTAGAAGCATATTTGGAAAGAAGGATGGCTGAAAGGGCCGCTGCATCCGAGCCTCCCACAACTCCCACCACTTTATCCTTATAGAAGAAACCATCGCAGGTAGCACAATAAGAAACGCCTTTTCCTGCCAGTTCATCCTCTCTTTGCAGCCCAAGCTTCCTCCTCATCAAGCCGGTAGCAAGGATAACTTGTTTTGCTTTATACTCTTTCCCAGAAGAACCTTCTAAAACGAAAACATCTCCTTGCTTCTCAATACTTTCGATAATCTCGTCCACTATCAAAGTACCATAATGCTGAGCCTGATTCAATACCCGGCTCATCAGTTCATAGCCAGATATGGTTTTGAAACCAGGATAATTCTCCACATCAGGACTGTCTACAATTGCACCTCCTTTTGTCTTGGTAAAGAGAGCAGTCTTAAGAAGATACCTGCCCGAATATATGCCTGCTGTAGCTCCAGCCATCCCTCCCCCGATTATTGCGATATCTAGCAATTCATCTGCTTTGGGAGGGTGGATTACATGTCCCTTCTTATCTTCTTGCTCAACCATAACAATCACCTTTTCATCACTCCAGATCAAGATATTTCTTGATTCTTGGCAGGTCAAAGCCAATAACGATATTGCCGTCAATCTCAATTACAGGCACACCTGTCTGACCTGATTTCTGAATCATCTCTCTCGCTCCTTCTCTGTCCGCAGAGACATCTATATCTTCATATTCAATATTATTCTCATCAAAAAAGTCTTTGGCCATATTGCAGTAAGGGCAAGATGGCGTGGAAAAAACCTTAACTCTTGTCATTTCAATCACCTCATGTTGTTTAAGCGTTTTCAAGCGCATCCTTGATTTTTGTCTTTAAAGTTTCCTCTTGAACCAAGCCTATGGACTCCATTATCTTGCCTTTTTCTGGATGAATGAGCAAAACGCTGGGAATCGATGTTATGGCGTATTTGGCAGCCAACTCATTGTTATGCTCCACATCAATACCAACAAATTCAATCTTATTCTTTAGTTCCTCATCGGTGGAGAGGTTATTAAGGGTTGGCTTAATCATTTGACAGGGAGCGCACCACTCTGCCCAAAAATCCACCAAAACTGGCTTGTCTGTGTTATTCAAAAGCTCTTCAAACTCTTCTTTGTTCATCTGTTTCATTGTATCACCTAGTTGCACTAGTGAAAATAGAAATCACACCTCGTTTATATATTTATCCTTGTTGTGAAAAAACCTCAGGAAATAAATCACTCCTGATATTAATTAGAGAAAATCCTGCTTGTACCCTCACTTTTTGAGATTCTTATTATCTTATCAACAAAGCTCTCTACCTTTGTTTCATGACTTACTATAATAATCTGTTTCATGTTTAAGGAGTCTATTACATCCCTAACCCTATCCAATTGTTCAGTAGAGAATCCTTCTGTGGGTTCATCAAGTATTATGAAGTCTTTTGTGTTTATGTTGCTAACTACATCATTTATTACTTTATTAAGCGCAAGCCTATATGCCAATGCCAGACATGTTTTTTCCCCTCCCGAAAGATTCGTTGCGTCGGTATCATAATCATTGATTCTTATAACTGGAGAGAAATCTTCATCAATAGTGCAGAATATGTTCTCACTTTCAAGGAGCTGATTGAACCAGTCCTCAAACACCTCAACAAACTGGGAGAGTATCCTTGAGAATAATGAGGTTTCTATGGACTGGGCGATAGCAGGCAGGGTATCTGAGAAGAAGGATTCATACCACTGAAACTCTTTCATTTTTTTCTTTGCATCTGTCTTGTTCTTGATTTCCTGCTCAAGCTCTGAGATATTCTCTCTGTTAAAATTGATAAATGAATTGAATTCAGCAATCTTTTCTTTAAGAGCATCAGCTTCCTCCTTATATCTTTGAAGTTCTTGTTTCTTTTTTGCGAGTTGTTCTCTTTTTTCAGTCATATCTTGATTTTCTTGCATTATCTCTCGCAACTTGGATTTATCGCTGGATAATGTCTCTTCCAAACGTTTAATCTCTTCTCTACTCCTCTCGAACTCATTCTGTCTTAAAGAGAGTTTCTCTGATAAGGACTGTTTTTTATTCTCTTTTTCTAAGTCCTGTTTCAACCTCTCAAGTTGCTTCTTTTTTTCTTCAAAATCATATTGTTCTACCGCCTTCAGCTCTTCAAGTTTGTGGTTTATCTCTTGCAGTCGTTCTTTTTGGTAATTACTCTTCTGTTGATTCTCTTCTTTTTGATTCTGAAGTAGCGAGAGCTGCTCCTTCCAAGAAGCAAGAAAGGATTCTTTCTTGGCAGCATCCTTCATCTTAAGCTCTATGTCTTGAATATTTCCATCAAGCCCTTCAAGAACCTGTTTCAATCCATCAATCTCGTTTTGAGCTGTCCTTTGTTTTTGCTCTTCCTTAGAAGCCAGCTCTTTCAGATGGTCTTCTGTGATAGGCTGTTTGCAGGTAGGACAAACACTCTTATCTTTAAGAGAATCTAGGAATTCCTGAGATTGTTTTATTATTTGGCTCTGCTGGGATATTTTATTCAATACATTGTCTCTTTTTTCTTTATAACTTGCCAGCTTCTTCTCCAATGCCTTAGAATCTTCACATTCGGGCTTCTCCTTTTGGATGTGAGAATTTAGTTTCTCAATCTTTTGATTCAGCCTGGAAATAGATTCCTTGTTTTGCTCTATCTCTTTTCTTATGTTATCCCTCGATTCCATAAGATGATTAAGCTTTAGCTTGTTCTCCTTCATCTGGTTATATTCTTGCTCTAATTCCTTCATCAGTTTGCTGAGTTTCTCTGCATCTTTTTTCTCTCCTAACAGCTCCAACTCCTTCTTTATAAGTTCAATCTCTTTGTTGAGTGCTTCCCTTGATTTTGATAACTTGTCCTTTTGTTTGGTATTCTCTTCTATGCTTTTAGAAAGATACTCTCGCTTGGATTTAAGAGCGGCCTGTTTAGAATTGAGGTTGCTGAGTTCCTTTTCTAAGGCTTCTAATTTTTCCAGATAAGGCTTTATCTTTTCCAGACGTTCCTCCTTTTGCGCTTTTTCTTTGCTCATTTTGAATATTTTGGCTTCGATTTCTTTCTTTTTGTTCTTCTTTTCATCTAAATCAGAGACAAAGCCTTGCAGCTCTTTCCTCTTATCCCTGATGCTCCTCTTAACCAAATCAGAATTTGAAGCAATCTGTTTGTATTTGTCTAGCTGGAAGAGTTTTCTCAAGATGTCTTTCCTTTCCTCAGGGTTCATATATATAATCTGTCTCATCTCTTCCTGGGGCGTATAAACGGTATAACGGAAGAAGAGGGTTTTGTACTTGCTTACCAAGGATGATGAATAGCCTAAGATGCTGAGAATCTTGGCCTTCAGCTCAAGAGGAGAAAGTTCATATTTTGTGTCATCCACAATAAGATAGCCATTTGTCTGGGTTATGTTGCCTCCATTCTTTTTAAGCCCCCTCTTTACAATATAATCCTTGCCTTGACATTCAAATTTAAGGATAACTGAACCGGCAGTGGAGCCAGTTCTGAGCAATGAAGCTCCAGATAATGCTCCTCTTATAAGACCGAACAATGCGAATTCTATTGCCAGAAGGATAGTTGATTTGCCTGCCCCAATATCCCCTGAAAGAAGCACTTTGCCCTCTGGCAACTCTAAAGTAGATTTGGTATAACTTCGTATATTTCTCAGGGTTATTTCCTTTATAATCATATTATTAGTATGTGGAAAGGATATAAAAAGATTGTTGAAATTGCTAAAAACCCCTTGAATGTTAAAACCCAACCAAAAACCAGGCCAGAAAGCTTTTAATATGACATCGTCTGACTCAAAAGATTATGGCAGAAGAAACAAATCAAGGGAATATTGAGGATGTTATTTTATCAATTGGATTACCGAAGAGAGTAGATAAGACCAAAGAGAGTATCAGAAGATACTTTCCAGAAGCGGCAATAAGAGAGGTTTATAATGAAGATGATTTCTTTGAGGAGATTAAGAAAAAAACACCTAACCTGATAGTAAGCGATGGGTATACAAGAAGCAAAGATTCCGAAACAGATGAAACAGATAATTATTACTTGGACTGTAGAATCGAAAAAGAGGCAATAAAGGCAGGAATCCCTTATGTTTGCAGCAGGTTTATGGGTTTAGTACCCAATCTATTTCTTGGATATAAATTAAGGTCAATGAAGAAATAAAGGTTAGATATTTAAAATGGGGCCGCCGAGATTTGAACTCGGGTTGCCAGCGCCCCGGGCTGGTATGATAGTCCAAGCTACACTACGGCCCCAAAGTAATATTACTGAAAAAAGAACAAGAATATATAGTTTTTTATTTATGATGACAATAAAACAGCCTAACCAAGATACATAAAAAACATGTTGTTAAGATTACAGAAAGGCATTATCTTAGAATCTGATAAAGAGGGTGGCAGTTTTTCTAATTGATAATCAAGCATAAAAAGAATCTTAGGCTTATACTCACCATATGAATTCTCAAATGGAAGACTCTCATATTTCTCAGAGGGGAAATGTATAACAGAAACAGAGGTATTGTAAAAAATAAGAGAAAAATAACCCTTGTAGTAGGGGGAAAAAACTAAAGCAGGTTTGCCTAAGAGATTTTTATAGAACTCTCTAAGACAATTTTCCTTGAGCTGTCTTTCCGAGATAAATTTGAATAGTAAAGGAATTAATAATAACTCAACCAATAATAAAAAGACTAAAGAGACAACAAAGAACTTCCATAAAAAGCCCTTCTTAAACCGTGATAGATGCAAAAAGAATAAAACAAAGTATAAAAGAGAATATAACTCGAATGACCGAGGGTCCCATATCCTAACTGAGGACATAAATAATGTGAAAATAAAAAGGAACCATATTGAATGCTTTCTTAAGTTATTAAAAAATAGACCAATGAAGAGCGCACAATAAGTAAGCGGGAACAAAAAGTGCCCATAACCTTCTTGCCAGAAGAAAAAAGTGCGAGAAAATGATTGTCTAAAAGAGGTTAAAGAAAAAGTATTTGTATATTGATTAGATTGAAGCATCAGATGAGTTCCATACACCAAAACAACTATAAGGGTAAGAGTTAAAGCAGAAAGTACCATTCCTTTTCTGAAGTTTGACAAATTCTTTGAAAAAACAAGATGCTTTAAAAGTGATAAATAGGATAGTAGGAAAATGAGGTTTATAATAAAGTAATCTTTTCTGGTTAAAGTACCTAATGCGAAATTAAATAGGAATAAGATATGTGGAAAAACAGAATGCTTATTATCTTTCAGACTTTGGAGGATGAAAATCCCGAAAACAGAAGAGAATAAAGCAAATAGGTGGGAGAACTTAAACTCGTAAAGGAAAATAAGCAACCAGCGATTTAATGCAAAGAATAGAAGAATCAGAAGCAAGTATCTTTTTTTCAGTTTTTTATTCTGAAAAATTAAAAAAATCAAAAAAAGGAGACCTACATAAATTAAATAAGACAAAATAGCCGTTAAGGGTAGCAGCCTTAGAGCATCAGGAATTCCAAAAAGTGATATTGATAAGGGGAAAAGATACATATAACCTACGGCATTATAGATTCTGGCAGGTCCAGTATATTCTAAAGTGGTATTAGGAAAGTTCAAGCCCCAAAACAAGTAATGAGAATTTTCTTCTATTGGAAAAAAGAAGACTTTGTTATAAAATAAAAAATAAGAAACTGCAAGAGATATAATAATAACACAGATAATCAAAAAAGTCCTTCTTGGGGTGAAGAAGTTTTTGACCCTATGAATATTAACATATAATAAATAAAGAGAATAGGCAACCATTACAAGGAAAAAAAATCCTGTTAAAAAAGAAAAAAACTTCAGAAAGAAAGTCATGATAGCAGTATTCATTTGAAAATCTTACTCTTGTTTCCTCTTGTCAAGGATATTTTTGAAGCTTCTTGAGAGATCTATGAAGTATTTGCCCTCTTCCACTTTATACACTACTGGCTCTCCTTTAAACAGCCTTACCAAATCAATCTCGTATTCAC
>CAZOKS010000035.1:0-11579 GCA_964580745.1 uncultured Methanosarcinales archaeon
GCCTCTTTTCAAGAAGAAAGAATGCATATTCTAAATCTGATAGGAAGTATATAGATACTTTAGCCGAACTTATTTCTCTTGCTAGAAAAATGAAATCCCTATACCAGGATCAGGTTGATTTGGCTCACAATGATGCTTTGTCAGGTGTTTTGAACAGGCATGGCTTTGAGAAGTTGGTTTTTGATGATTTGCATAAGAAAAAGCCTAGCTCATTGACAGTAGCGTATATGGACTTGGATAATTTTAAGCAAGTAAACGATACATTTGGGCATGATGTAGGCGATAAGGAGATTAAAAGGTTTGCTGGTTTGCTAAAGTCTAATACCCGCAGAGAGGACTACATAATTCGTAAAGGCGGGGATGAATTCGTAGTTCTTTTCCCTGAGGTTGATATGAATAGTTGTTATGAGATAATGGAGCGTATTAAGAAGTCTTACAGGCAATATACCCAGAATCAATCTTATCCAAACCTCTTTACAGGAGAAGAACAGCCTCTTTCAGACATTGGCTTAGATGTGAGTTACGGGCTTAACCAGCTTTGCCTTGATGATTATAAGAATAAAGATGAGATATTTTGCAGGATTGAAAAGAATATAAAAGAAGCGGAAAAGAAAATGTATCATTCAAAGAATGCCTAGCCTTTCTTCCGCCATTTAGTTCCTTCTTTGGTGTCAATGAGCTCAATGCCCTGTTCTTTTAACTTGTCTCTAATCTCATCAGCTTTCTTCCAATCCTTTTTGGCTCTTGCTTCTTCTCGCTCTTTGATGAGCTCTTTCTCTTTTTCACTAAGCACTTCCTGTTTATCACTGAAATCCATAACCCCTAAAACACTATCGATACTTTTAAGGAAATTAAGGCAGTTCTCTGCTCCCTTTTTAGAAAGCTTAACCTTATAAACCCTGTTAAGCATATTGAAGATAGAAGCAACAGCGTTGGGCATGTTTAGGTCATCACTCGCAGCCTTTTCAAATTCCTCCTTGGTTTCTTTTATTATCTCTTGCGCATCCTCTCCTTCCTCTCTATTGATATTTTTAAGGTAGAAAACAAACTCATTGAGTTTCTTGACAGCATTCTAAGAGGCTTTCAATGCGTCTTCGGTGAAATTGAGCTGTTTTCTATAATAGCTAGATACATAGAAGTATCTTAAAGCAATAGGACTGATTCCCTTTTTCTTTATATCATCTAAACTGAAGAAATTTCCCAAGGATTTGGCCATTTTATCGTTGTTTACTTTTAGAAAGGCTACATGCATCCAATACCTTACAAATTGCTTTCCGGTAGCGCTTTCGCTCTGGGCAATCTCGTTGGAATGATGAGGAAATATGAGGTCTTCTCCTCCCGTGTGGATATCAATCGTTTCTCCAAGATATTTCATGCTCATTGCTGAACACTCAATATGCCAACCAGGTCGTCCTTTACCATATTTGCTCTCCCAGAAAACATCTCCATCTGCCTTGGAATAACCCTTCCAGAGCGCAAAATCTCTCGCATTCTCTTTATCATATTCATCTTCATCTAATCGGCCTTGAGCATTCTGCTTCAGTTTATCAAAGTCAAGTCTTGCTAACTTTCCATAATCTTTAAATGAAGAAATCTTATAGTAAACAGAGCCGTTCCTTTGGTAGATATGCCCTTTTTCTTCTAGCTTCTCTATTAGCCTAAGTATATATGGGATATGCTCTGTAGCTCTAGGATAGTGCTTAAACTCCTCTACATTAAGTTCTTTAAGAGCATCGAAGAACAGTTTAATGTATTTCTTAGTGTACTCTTTAAGAGGAATGCCAGCAGCTTGAGAATACTTAATAGTTTTATCCTCAACATCAGTGAGATTCATAACATTCTCTACTTTGTAACCAAAGTACTTCAGAAGTCTGGAAAGCAAATCCCCAAATATAAAAGACCTGTAATTGCCTATATGAGGCACATTATAAACCGTAGGACCACAGCAGTAAAGAGTAACTTTTGGAGGATTTAGCGGCTCGAACTCTTCCTTTTTCCTTGTTAGGGTATTGTAAAAGCGAAGCACCATTTTGGTATAAGAAAGGGGTTAATCATTAATAAATTTACCTTTTCAGCCCTTTTCCTTCATAATATAATTCCAGTAGGGAGTAATTAGTTCTTCTCCAATCTTACGAATCTCATTGTATATTCCTTTCTCTTTCTTTGTTAAATCCCTCTCAAACTGGTTCTGGCGGGTTTCATATATTGTTGCATGACAATGCTCCCCAACTTCTCCTTTAATAAGATTCTTACAATCAGTAACCTGAATTTCAAAGTATTCATTTCTTTCTTCTCCATTAAAGAATCCTTCAACTTTGGGATTTGGTTGAACAACGATTTTAATAGCTCCATCAAATTTGCCTTTGGGATTCTCAAAGAAGTCCTTTATCTCCCATTTCTTAAAGTCTTTTGAGCAAGCAATCTTGTCTTTTATTCTTGTGCATTCTCCTTCCTCACAAGAGCAATATACCAGTTGGATGCCCATCAAATCATTAATTTTAAAATAGTCTTCTCTTAAAATCTCATTCAGAGAATGGGAATTAGGGACCTTATTTTTATACTTGCCCGATTGAGCTCTCTTGTGTTCAATATACTTCCGGGCCAATTTCTCTCCGAATCTTTTAGGATTCTTTATTTCCTTGATAAAAATACCGCTTGGAATATGTTTCTTGCATGGTAACTCAATATGGGTTATTAAAAGTTCTTTCTTCCTGAAAGAATCTACTCTTGGATCCTTATCATTTGTGATTATTTCTTCGAGCCTTTCACAATCAAGATTTGTTTTTTTTGGACATTCAGGTTCTTTTTCAATATAATCATTATAATATTCCTCGATTAGTTTTAATTTCTCAAGGTTGTTTTTAGCAAACTCTTTCCCTTTTGGTTTTATTCTCTTTTGAGTTTTATCTCTTAACCAGTAAAGAGTTTGTTTAATGTCTTCCTTCAATTTTGGCAGCCTATCATATAAAACAATATTCTTAGCATAACCCAATTCCTTCTCAAAATCCTTGCTCCTTTCCAAAGGTCCATTCATTGAGTACTTTTCATAAAGATATATGGCTATCTCACTTATGGTGCGGCCCTTCATGCGAACCTGGAACTCTTTCTCGTCCTCACTTAAGTTATAGCGAGGGAATTTTATCTTGTTGACTTTGCATAACCCCATATAAACCACATCAAATTTTTTTGTTTCTAACGTCTTTTAGTTAGTTCCTTTTTAAGAAGGGATTTTCCCTGCTTATCATACCAAAGTTCTCGTCCTTCAAGTTGGTCCAACTTCTCCAAGTAATACGAATTGTCTTGAACATAATTCTTAATCAGACCATTTAAGAATTTAGCAATTGCATACCCCTCCGATGGCTTTACATCTTTTTTGGTATCATAATTAGTTTCGTCTTTTGGAGGCACATACCAGCTGAAAAGGGTGTCCAGGGCTTTGGCGAGGCAAGATCGATCAGAGTTATTCTGCTCAATAGCTGCAGCTTGTTCATAAATTTCATCGAGGAAGTCATAATCTTTGGTACACCTGATTTCCGTATCAATAATATCTTTCTTGCTCTTCTCTATTTTATCTCCAAGGACTTTTTTAAGTTTAAAACCCTGATTTATACATACTGAGGCTAAATCAATTACCTCTTCGCTTACCCGGGAAAGAAGTGTAAGGGGTAAACTTAATTCCTCTTTGTTGGAAGTATCTTTTTTATCTCTCAGATATCTTGCAAGATGATAAAAGGAATTGAAATGGTTTCTTATTGGCCCACAGAACTTATTTGTTGTTTTATCAGAGTCTGAGATGCCTTTAATCTCCTTGAAATTATCTGGGTATTCAACACATAACCTCTGGAGCCCTGCTTGAACCATCATCTTGCCTAAATTCACCAAGTACATGCTTTTTGCCACTTCAAATAAACGAGATTTATAGGAAAATGCTTTCTCTGGTAAAGTAAGTGTGTTGTGAATTCTATCAGCTATTTTGATTTCTAGTAATTTATAAGTTTTATTGTCAGGAAGGTTATCCTTAAAGTGCTTGCTTATGAGTCCTTCAATACCCTCTTGTAAGTACTTCTGGCTATCAAGTTGATTTCTAATGTACTCATCAACTTTTTCTTTACTCGAAACCTCATAGCTGCTCTGAATTAAGGAAAACGCGAGCATAGAGTCAAGATAATCAAAGTAGTGCTGCTTTCTTACGCGACTTAATGCTTGAACCTCGCCCTTAATCATTTTAATCTTCTTTGGATTAAAGTGCAATTCTTTAAGGTAATCCTCAAGGAAACCCAAGCCCAAGTTCCTTACCTTTATCTTATCTTGATCAGCAATCCCATACTTTTTTATTTTCTCTGATTTCTTGATGATATCCTCTAAGAAATCATGAGCCAACACAGTAATCCTTGTTTCAAGGTCTTTGAAGCTGCCTTTCTCATCAAGATAATTATGAATAAACAGATGATGAGATAAGGTATAGTTTCCATCCTTTCTTTTTAACAACTCTTCGGTATAAATATCCTCGCCCTGCCTCAGAAAGAAATTTAACATTCTTTTTTTAGAATTCTTGTCTTCTATATTTTTTAATCCGTTAAATTTAGAGCTTAGATAATTAATGTTATTCTCTAAAATTTTGCTATGTTTCTTCTCACGAAAATTCTTAAATTCATCAAACCTAGAATATATTTCGGCTGTGTCCCTATTGCATTGAGCTAATAACTTGTTTAACCTTTCAAACCTTTGCTTTGCCCCCCTGCTTTCCATATTCTTTCTTAAGAGCAAAATTCTGTTTTTAAACTTTATTGTGATGTTGTGGTGATAATTAAAAAGAACAAGGAAATTTTTAAAATAAAACAACTTACTCTGAGGAGAGCATATGTTCAGCGTTCTTGAAGGCCTCATCTATAACCATGAAAAGGTTTCTTCCAGTGCCTTGCGCTGCAATCGGTTTGCCTTCTTTAAGGTTGATTAGAACATGAATCTCAAATTTGGTGGATTTTTCTCTTTCATGAACTGATTTTGCAGTGACCTTTACATTCAATACCCCTTTTTCCATATCGATAAACTTTCTTACATAATTGCCAACAATCTTTTTGATAACAATCATTTCAGCTCTATCAAACTCAGAAAAGCCGCTCAATTCAATATTTCCACCAAGTTTCTGGGTGTCCTTATCATTGTTTTTATCGGATTCTGTATCTACCATTTTTACTTATTGAGATTTATAGGCACTTTATATATTTTTCTTTTAGTTCTGCCAGTTCTGTAATTCAGCCAAACAGTAGTAAGAATACTTTTACCAGCAGATTCCCAAGGAACATATAGAGGATTAAGCCTATTAAGAAACCGGGCACGAAAGGATAACCGTACCGAACCTTTACTCTCTTTATCTTGTTTTCTCTAGCGAGTTTTTTCAACTTTTTAATATCTTTTTCATCAATGCCAGTTTTCTTCTTGAGGCAGATCGTTTTGCCATCAACAACAACATTCTCCATTAGCCAATCCCCTGGGCTTATCTTGCTTATAGGAAGCTCTTTAATCATAGCGCTCTTCTCCACAGCACGAACAAAGACAAATAGGAAATACCCAAAGAAGATTATGAATCCAAGCATTAAACAAAGTACCCTAATAAGAAAATCATCTAAGAAGAATGCTATTCCAAACAAGCTGAGTGTAGAGATTAAAACTATTCTGAATATAGGGGTTGTTTGTTTTCTTCTTTTGGAATACTCTTTCATAAACTCTTTCCTGTGTTTAATTGCATAGTATATCATGATTCCCATGCCAAATAAAGCTCCCCCAACCATGCAAAAGAAGATAAAAGATAGAAAATTAAAACCCATTAAGGAATTCTTAAGCAAGCTGATGAAAGGAATGCTTGAATCAAGACTTAGCCCCATAAAAGCTCCCAATCCCATAAGAACCTTGGCATCGCCTCCACCCCATTGCCCTGTATAATAAAAGAAAGCAGCCAAGAGATAAGCAAAGCCAAAACCCGCTAAGCTTTCTAAAAGATAAAACCAATTGTCTTCCATAATAGAAAGTCCAAATCCAAATGATATCCCTAGCAATATTAATGAGAAAGATAGCCAATCAGGGACCTCCAAATACTTTAAATCGCAACAGGATGCAATTGTAAGGTAGACAAGCAGAATACTCAGGATTAACAGTATCATTCTCTTCTCAAAAGAAATACTATATTCCCTTTTTAAAGCTTTCTGATAGTATTAGGATTTTATGAGTTTGGATACTTCAAGCATGAACTTCTTGGCTCGAATCAAAGATGTTTTTACTTTGGAAATCTTTATCTCTTCGGGAGTATTGTATTGAATATAACTTCTCTTTTTCCTTTCATAATCAAGAGATTCAATAAGTTCATCTGACTTCATTCGGGCAAGTGCCTCAACTCTAGCATCATCAAAGTCCTCTATCAAGTAATTAGAAATCTTCTGTCTAGCTAATGCAATCAAAGCATCAATAGTAACCTTATGACTTATTCTGTTGCCAATCTTGTAGCCTAAGTAATAAAGTAAAGCATTTGCAATGTAATACATTGAATAATAAGCTGTTGTAATTACCCACAAAGAGGACTTGTTGTTCTCGTAGATGAAGTTTGCTATCAGAAGACTTTCATCTGCATTTCTTTTGAGGATTGAGAATATGCTTCGGTTGAAATCACACTTTTTGATCAGTCCTTCTTCAAGATATCTTTTAACGTTTCTTTCTGCTTCTTTGATTTGTTCCTTGGTAAGCATTTTCCAATAGCCTATAAAAATCTTCAATCCCAATCAGGGCAATATAATTGTCTATTACTTCGCTTACCACACTGAATTCTCTACTCTTAAGCATTGTTATGAAATTTTCGTAAGAAATCTGGGTTAAGTGGATGTTTAGTGGAAAAATATCCAATATCTCGGCAATCTGTTGTTTTCTGTTTTCTTCTGAGATACTTAAAATATCAATGTCTGAATTCTTACTATAATTGCCTTTAACGTATGAACCAAAAACCAGTGCGATAAAAGGAAAGTTTAACTCTCTTAGCTTATTATGGATAACCTTAATATCACTATGTCTTTTAAGAAAATCTGTTCTTCTCTCGGATTCTGCATTAAATAAGAGTGGATGTACTTTTCTTAATAATATACATTCTTTACTCTTTCCAATCGGGCTTAAATCTACTAACCCTTTAGAAACTAGCTTTTGAATAACAAGATAGGTGTTTTTGTAGTTCATGCCCGATCTCTTAGCAACCCTTGAGATATTTAGGCTTTCTTTAGATTCTATTACTGTTCTTAAAACTCTTGTTTCCTCACTAGTCATGGTCATTTCACCATAACGTTATGGTAAGTTTACCTTAATAAATTTTTCTTTTATAGAAGATATAGAAAAAAGTGGGGACGCGGGGATTTGAACCCCGATCCAACGGTATCTCCCAACTTGCATACCGTTTGAGTTCGTCATTGCAGGTAATCTGCTCAGCGCTCCATATGACTGGAGCCGTTTATTCTAGCCAGGTTATACTACGCCCCCATAAACCTAAGATAAAAATTGTTTCTTTTTAAAGGTTTCGAGCAGCTCACATATTTTGCAGTATCTCGCCCAACATCTGGTAGACTGCTTCGGCTTCTTCTTTAGTAAGTCTTCCTACCTTTGCAAACATCCAGCCGTCATCATTTCTATTCTGCCGTGATATCTGAACTTTAGGCTGGCCGTCATTATAGCTTTTTATAGAGACAATCAGTTTTGTGCTCTCGAAATCCTTTTCTCTTTTTTCTAATTCTTTATCTAAACTTGGGTCAAATGGCATTATATTCACCTCGTAGGCTTTTGGTTCCAAACAGCATCTTTTTATAACTTTCCCTTTTTTTTAATACGAAAATAGACATATTTAAATACACAAAATGCCAAAAGGGTTTTTGAGTTCAAATGGCTGGGAAACTTATCGTTCTTGAAGGGATGGATGGAACAGGCAAGGAAACTCAGACTAAAATGCTAATTGCGCATCTGAAAAAAGAAGGCTTTAATAATATAAAGTATGTTGATTTTCCTCGTTATGGAAAGCCAAGTGCTTGGGCCGTTGAACAATATCTCAACAGCAAGCTTGGTTCTCTGAGAGAGATTAATCCCAAAATATCTTCCATATTCTTCGCTTTTGATAGATTTTGCGCTTGTGATGAGATAAAGGAGGCTCTTAATGAAGGCCGGATTGTGGTCGCTAATCGCTATACATCATCCAATATGGGACATCAAGCAGCTCAAATAAAAGATAAGGAAAAGAGGGATGAATTCCTGAAGTGGCTTGAAAATCTTGAATATGATGTATACGGGCTTCCCCGTCCGAACAAGATTATTCTACTAAGGATGATGCCTGAAATAGCCCAAAAGCTTGTTCAGGGAAGAGGAAAGAAAGATTATGTTGAAGGAGATGAAAAAGACATTTTAGAAAGAGATGTAGAACATCTAAGAGCAGCCCAAGAGACTTATTTGTATGTTGCTGAGAAATATGGCTGGGATATCGTGGATTGCAGTCCTAATGGTAAGTTAAGAAGCCCGGAAGACATTCATGAGGAGATTTGGCATCTTGTTAAGAAGGTTATTTAATCAGAGATAATCCTAAGCACAATTTCTCTGTTGCTTCTTGGTCCATCAAATTCGCAGAACATAATGCTCTGCCATCTTCCCAATTCCATCTGGCCGTTGGTTATCGGAACGCAGATAGACGGACCAATTATAGCTGATTTCAAATGAGCATCCCCATTTCCATCGACTATGTCATGTTTCCATTTGCCCTGTGGGATTGTTTTTCTTAGAAGATTAAGAAGATCATCACTGATATTTGGGTCATAGTTTTCATTAATGGTTATAGCGGCGCTCGCATGCTTCACAAAGATATGACAGATACCTTCTTTAATGCCTGATTTTTCAATCTTAGATTCCACCTGTTGAGTAATATCTACCAATTCCTCTCTCTTGTTCGTTGAAAGTATTATCTTGTCTTTCATTTTAATCAATAGAAGAAACGCAGAATTGTTTTAAAAAGGTTTCTGAGAAATCAATGCCCGGTTCGGGATTTGAACCCGAGTCATCGCCTCGAGAGGGCGATATGATTGGCCGGACTACACCAACCGGGCGTGGAAAAGAGGTCTTGGCTCTACTTTTTAAATATTTTGTTTAAATCTGTAAAAAAAGCCTAAAAATAAATTAGTTCTTCCACAATCCATGAACATTGCAGTAGGCTCGTGCCTCTACTTCTTCCTGCTCGCAGATAAATTGGGCTATTGGTCTTTCTTCAGGAGATAAATGTCTGCTTCTAAGAACTTTGCCATCCTTAACCAATTCGATTAATTCAATGAAATGCTTCTCCTCCATAGGATGCTCTATACTGCCCACAATTACTTTCACTTTATTGCCATCTCTTTCAATTACCGGTTTGTGCTTCTCTGTTCCTTCCTCCTTTGATTTCGCCTCAAGTAATTTCATAGGCTGGCCGCAACATACAAGTTCTCCTTCTCCTGCATTAACAACCTCTACAACATTCCCGCAGATTTCACATCTGTATATCTGATTTCTTTTTGTCATTTTAGATTAAAAGTATTGAATCACTTAATAAAGCTTTAAGCTTTAGGAAGAAGAACGTTTGCGAGTCATTATTCTATCTATAATTAGTCCCTGGGAGATAGAAGCAACAATCATTACGATAGTAAGCAACAAAACATATTTCATTCCAAAATAAAAGATTGCAATAGGCAAAAGAGGCAATTTAATCGCTCTATTGTATAAGAAGCAGGCCACCAAACCATTACTTAATCCTTTTTTCTTCAATTCCGCTAACAATGGATACCACATATAGATAGGGCCGGAAGAAAGGATACCGCCGATTATAATAAAAAACCATTTCTTAGCTCCTTTTTCTTTCAGATGTTTCATAACAAACTTTGGTGAAATAAAGTAATTTACCAGGGCCATTAATACAAAAACCACCATGAAAACAGGGATTATCTTAACAAGGATGCTTGTAAATGCGTTTAAGCTCTCAAAAAAAATTTTTGAGCTCAAAAAGAACAAAATAAGATAAGCTATTAAGACTCCGAAAAGGAAATACCATGATTTTGAAAGCCTCTTGTTAGTTCCTTTTGCCATTTTAAATCACATTATAAACCAAAATTGTTACTATGGATACCAAGATTGCTAAAATAAAAGCAGATATATTTCTTAATATTGCAAACCTCTTGCCCAATATAGAAGATTCAGCAGGCAGCTGGATAACCCCAACAGTAACCCAAGCCACCAAGAACGCAGTCACAGCTAAAAGACTGATTCCCTGATTTAACAACTCTCCGCCGATGATATAGCTTGAAACAGAATTGCCTGCAGAGATACTTCCAACTAAGCTTGCTATTATAGGATCAATAATCAAATTGTTACTGAAGACCGAAGAATAGAAAGACTTTGGGATTGAGACTGAGATTAGGCTAATCAATAAAATAGTTCCAATCATAATGGGAAAGGTTTTCCACAAGCCTATAGCAGCCTTAACGATTGCTTTCTTTAAATCATGATTCATAGGGGTAGTAAAGCGTTAAGTGTTTTTATATGTTTTGTTATTCGCCCAAACAAACGTAATATTTATTAATTGCTTTTGATGAGAAAAAGCTATGAATAAGAGATTTGTATTACTGGTTTTGTTTGTATCCTTAGTCCCCCTCCCACAGCTTTCCCTTTCACAATTGAGCAGCACTGTTTCCACAAGAACAACATCTTATTATCCCCTTCAGATAACATTTGTTTTGGCAATCCTGTATCTTTTCTCACTTTTTCTGGTAAAAAAGAAGGTAATTACTTTAACGGGTCATAAGAAGATATGGAATATTGCCCTTACAGCGTCATTTGTTGTTGTGGCAATAACATCAATCCAATATCTTCTTGTATTAGAGTACGGGTTGTTTTGGACCTTTGGCATGAATATTAACAGACTACATATTGAATTAGGAATAGTTATGATAACTATTTCAATATTTCACATCTTTTGGCATGTTAGCTATTACAAAAGCATCTTCAAAAGAAGCAAATCTAAAAAATCCTCTGAAAATTCATCTGAATGATATTTTCACATTCCTTTTCATTCAATTCTTTTATTTCAGCTATCTTTCTTACTGAATGAACAACATTCCAGGGGTAATTTACTTCATTGGGCTGAGGAGAAAGAAAAGGAGAATCTGTCTCAGTTAGCAATTGCCTTAAAGGGCATATATCTACAAGCATCTGGAAATGTTGGCTTCTCACTATATTAGGAGGAATAGAGAAATACCATCCATTTTTAATTCCCCTCTGGATAAGGGATTTCTTTCCTGAGAAACAATGCAATATTATGTGTTTATTGTCTTTATATTTTTCTAATATCTCAATAACCTCTTTTTCTGCTTTTCTTGTATGTATTATCATTGGAAGCTTTTTTTTCATTCCAATCTCTACCAGCTTAGTAAAATACCTCTTCTGCCTTTCCATATAGGGGTACTTTCCATCTAACCCAATCTCTGAAATTGCTTTAATTTTTCCAAGGTGTTCTACAATAAACTGATAACATTCCTTTGCTT
>CAZOKS010000036.1:0-10972 GCA_964580745.1 uncultured Methanosarcinales archaeon
AATCTTTCTTGATATCATTCTTTGTGGCCTTTCCATCAACTACAAAAACGAGCTTGTTCTCAGTCTGCATCAACCGAATCGCCTTCTCTGTTGCCACAGGATACTGAATTATCTGTCCTTTCATTTGAATCACTCAAACAGTTTCTCCTCTTTCATAATCTTTATTGCATTTTCAGTGAAAAATGTCAATCTTCCGGGATGCCCCCCAGGAGCCAACAAATTCACATTTATGTGTTTGATATCAGTAACATCACAGCCGGGGATATTTAGAGCCGCTTTCACTAAAGCACAATTGCCTCCAACTACAATTAAAGGACCTTTTTTCTTCCTATAAACCCGACCCCTGCGCTTGCCTTTTCCAGCCCTAACCTTCTTGCGCGAAACCCTTTTAAGTTCCTCATCCAAACCAACCTGATTGAAAAATTTCAGTAACTCTTTCGTCTTTTTAACCTTCTCAAAGTCTTCAGCCAACACAAAAGGATAATTCTTGCCAATCTTATGCCCTCTTTCAGCAACAATCTCTTTTAATAAGGTAGCTGCAAGTGCTGAACGGATGGCTTTCCTTCTCTCTTTCTTGTTTAACTTTATTTCCCATTTTTTAGATGATTTTGGCGGATGAGCTTTTCTTCCTCCAACAGTTCCTGGAACAACAGCACCTACCCAAAACAATCTTCTTCCTCTTCTGCTAAGGATCTTTCTTTGCACCCTTGAAATACCATAACCATAAGAACCTCTATATTCCCTTCTCCTCCTGGATATCTCAGCACTATGTCTCATTCCAGCTCTTGGATAGGCTCCATACCTTTGACGATTATTGGCACAAAAAGCCCTGAAAGCCCTCTTAATAAGGTCAGCTCGAAAATCCTCTTCAAACTGAGCAGGCAACTCAATGCTTTTTGTCTCCTTGCCATCAGTGCCCAAAACCCTTAATTTCATCAAAAATCAACCTCAAACAATTATTTCCTTTACCTCTACCTTAAATGTCTCCTTAGTCGGATGCAACCTTATAGGCAAGCTAATAACAACAGGCCTTTTTGCAGGACCTTGCACCGAACCCTTTACCAAAAGATAATCGTGCTTGATTACACCATATCTATGAAAACCGCTCTTCTTGTTAATCTTATTAACATCAGAATCTATTTTTAAGATATATTTGTTATAATCAACCCTCTGAAAGAATCCCATTTGACCAGCATGAGCCACCCTATACATAACTGGGCCCTCTCCTGTCCAAGGACCCAATGAACCAGGACCCCTCTTGGTCTTCTCCGATTTCTTGGCTCTTATTGATATACCAAACCTCTTGACGGGTCCAGTAACGCCCTTGCCTTTTGTAACCCCATGAACATCCACATAACTGCCTTCCGAAAAGACATCTGAAACCCTGAGATCCTTATCAAGATTATCTGAAATAAAAGAAATCGCGGACTCAACATCCTTTGCCACCGGCACCTCTATAAACACAGGAGCCTTTCGAGATAAGAACCCTTTGCCAAAATTAGAGAAAACAATGAGTCTAATTTCCTTAACATGTAATAAAGAATCAGAAGCGATTTGTTGAAGTTTTTTGAGATTAGAAGAAATAGAATCTTTATTTATGGGTTTAAAACCCTTGCGCTTAATAATCTTATCTGATGAGAGAACGATGCAATTTGCCACTTTATTATTCCCAAACTCATCCTCTTGATATACCCTTGCAGCAGCGATACGCATTGGCGGACATTCCAAGATAGTGGCAGGAACAGATATTGTATCTCCTTTTGTAAGAGAGGACTTCAAAGTATCTTTAGCCATCACATGGCACATCCCTACCTTAAATCCAACAAATCCGCTCAGATTAGGCTCAGAATTCAGCTTCCAAGACCTTACCCGAGGTATAACTCGTGAAGCCCTTTTTCTTGGCCAAAACTGCATGCTTCCATGTCTAGGATTTCTTCTTTTTGGCATATTTCATCAACCAACAAAAATTTACATCATACGAGCCCTGCGAATAAAAGCTCAACATGTTAAACATCAACTTGAGATAGAAGTAGCAAACAATACCTGGGAATAAAGACCTTTCCTTAAAACCACACATGTGCAAAAGCACGGGCCTTTTTGCAGGTCTTGCTTACCACCCTATGCTTACCTGTGCTCAAAAGCATTTAAGCACCAATAATTAAAGGGGATATCCATCCGCTTTATAAAAGTTTTGGTGAGTCATATAGGCCTTAACGCCAAGGTATCAAGCCAAGCATCAATACAGTCCTATTAATTCAGCCCCATAAACTCTCTTTTTTCACTCTTATATTTCAGACTATCCTAATCTAAACTCTCCTCACTCAGCCTCCTTTTTCTTAGAGCTGGTCTTACTCCCTCCTTGATTCTCAATAGCTTTCTTATCCCTCTTTTTCTTTTTCCCTTTGCGCCCAGACTCTTTTTGCAAATAAACCCTTGAATAAACCTTGGGATAAGATACCGGATTTTTTATTCTCTCACAAAGATTATCAGGATGACAAATCCCCATATCTTTGTAATATCCGGAAGAAGCACAATTTGGCGGAAGAATCTGCTTCCTCTTGCGATGATACTCAAAATGGCCTTTTATTACACCAGGTCTAAGCGGCTCCTCATTTCTCTCATTCCATTCCTCAATCTTCTTTTGAATCTCATCAATGTTCCAACCACAAGCCCTTAAAAAATTAAACAAGATGAAAAGCAACCTCTTCCGCCCATCTGAAACCCCCTTTAAAGCTAATTTGATACAGGGAGGAAAAGTCTGTTCATCAAACCTCTTTTCAGAATCCTCATACATCGTGTAACCCTTATTCTCTTGCTCTACCCTTGAGCTTCCCGCCTTCTGCTTTTGATTCTCAAAATCAAAAGCCTCTATGATAAGAGATGAAGCTTCACCAGATTTCACAAAATGAGAATCCAGGAACAATAAACCCCTTGACCTCAAGAAGCCAAACACATCCTCTTCGCTCTTATCCTTTAAGCCATCCAAAATCTGAAGAACTTTAGCGGGAGTGCATCTATCCTTTTCAAAATCAAGAACGGAATCGGGGTTTATTGGCAAAGAGACCAACCCCGATTTCTCATGCAAAGAATAAGGAGCCCTATAAAGATGGCGGGAAGCAATAAGTATCTCGTCAATCGCCAAATTAACCTTCTGTTCTCTCCCCACAGAACCGCAATGATCGCACTTATTGTTAACCTCAAATTCCAATCTCTTCATAACTCTTGAACAACTAGGACAGATTTTGTAAGGTTCTTCACCACCGTAAATCTCTTTACCGCAGCCCTGACACTTGTAGATTATCTTCTTTCGAGGCTTATAATTTAAAACATTTCCACAATTAGCACACACATCTTGAATTAGTTTTCTGCCCTCTTCAGGATTCTTCTCCAGGAACTCCTGAAATTCCTTTGATTTCAAGATTTGCTTAGAAAGAGGATAACCTTTTTCACGATTATCTATATAATCCACAATATAATTCATAATTTTCTTAGGGCCTTCTGGGAAAAGCTCTGTTATCTTCCTGTTGTAAACCTCTGAAGGAAAGGCCACAAAAGGCACACCCACATGAAACCCTTTATTTCCTGAGAATTTACAAGAAACACTTCTTATATCGTGAGCTCTCAAAGCCCTTATTACCGCATGAGTAATCAGCTTGGTTGGCTCCCAAACCGGAAAATCCAAATCAAGAACCAGGTCCCATCCTTCCCTCAACTCATCCAATTCCTTTCTTTTCAAAGAAGAGGACAACGCCCATGTATTTCTCCAATGCTCCTCAGAGATATGGAAAGAGGAAGCCCTATTCTTAGCAAACTCAAGAACATCTGAAGGATACTCAATAGCATTAGGCCTTTTAGCAAAATGACCTTGGAGCATCTTAACTCCGACTTCCTTTCCTTTAGAATGCCAAGCAATCAATTTCTGAACTACAGGATGCTTGTAGAATCTAAGCAATGAGGATATGGACAACATATGAAATAGATAAACAAAATGATTAATAAAGATTATCTAATAAAAAACAGAATAAAAGCATAAAGAATTGATTTGCAAGAAAGACAAAAGGAATTAAAAAGAATGGAAAAGCTAAACAGAGTGGATATAGGACAACGCCTTTTCTGGAGGGACATCATGAAATATCAGCTTATTCAGAGCTTGCAACATACCTAAAGGATTCTCACTCTGCCATACATTTCGGCCTACTGCAATACCCTTTGCACCCGCATCCAAAGTATCCTTTACCATTTTAAGGAAGGATAGATTATCCTGTTGTTTTTCCCCACCTGCAACAACCACATCAGTCATCCCTGCATTCTTAACAACCCATTTAAAACCTTCAACATCCCCATTATACTTCAATTTGACAATATCAGCCCCCAATTCTAAAGCAGTCCTTGCAGCATATGCAAGAACATCAGTAGAAAGCTCATCTTTCACATTCTTCCCTCTCGGATATACCCAAGCAATCACAGGGATATGCCTTGAATGCGCTTCTTCAACAATATTGCCGAATTCTTTAAACATACTCGCTTCATTCTGGCTTCCCAGATAAATAGTATAGCCCACCGCAGATGCTCCCAGCAGAATGGCCCTCTTGACAGAGCAGAACTGAGAAGAATATGGCTCTCCCTGAGGCAAAGAAGATTTGGCATTTAGCTTAACTATCAAAGGGACATAAAAATTGTATTTCTTACCGTATTCCTCTGCCACACCCGGAAGAACTGCAACACCACTAACCTTGGCTTTTACCGCTAAATCAAAGACAAAGTCGGGATCAACAGAACACAGATTAAAATCAGTTGGTCCATGCTCCAAACCATGGTCATACGCCAAAATCAGGATTCTTCCCTTCCGCCCTAAAAGTTTATCTTGAAACATCTTGGAATTCCTCAATTATCAAGCTCATTCTCAAGCTTTGAAACAAGCATCTTGGTTTTTATAATTGCATCGGGATTAAGCGAAATAGAATCAATACCCGCCTTAACCAAAAGTTTAACAAAATCAGGTTTATCTGAGGGAGCCTGCCCGCATATTCCAATATATTTGCCTTTTTCCTTTGCCACCGTTATTACCTTCTCAACCATCCTAACAACAGCAGGATTCTCCTCATCATACAGGTCAGATAAAATCCCCGAATCCCTATCTAAACCAAGAATCAACTGAGTCAAGTCATTGGTACCTATACTAAATCCATCGAACACATCAAGGAATTCATCCGCCAAGATTGCATTGGAAGGAACCTCGCACATAGCATACACTTCCAAACCATTTTCACCCTGTTTAAGACCATTCTTAGCCATCTCTCCGATTACTCTTTGCCCTTCCTCTATTGTTCTGCAAAAAGGAACCATAATCTGAAGATTAGTAAGTCCCATCTCATTTCTTATTCTTTTCAGAGCTGCACATTCCAAAGCAAAGGCTTGCTTGTATTTCTCGTGATAATATCTGGAAGCACCCCGCCAGCCAATCATAGGATTTTCTTCCTTTGGCTCAAAGAACTCTCCACCAATAAGATTAGAGTATTCATTAGATTTAAAGTCCGAAAGACGTACAATTACTTTTTTTGGATAGAATGCGGCCGCGATAGTCGCCAGCCCATAAGAAAGAAAATCCTTGAAGAACTCTGGCTTGGAATCATACCCATATGTAATCTCTTCAATCTTCCGTCTTGCTTTTTCATCCTTGACCTCATCAAAGTTCAAAAGTGCTAAAGGATGAACCTTGATATAAGAGTTGACTATAAATTCCTCCCTTACTAAACCAACCCCATCCAGAGGCATCGAAGAATAGGAGAAAGCAATGTCTGGATTACCTATATTTATCATAATCTTTGTTCTCGTTTTAGGAATCTTATCAATCTCGTGGGATTCAACAATATAATCCAGCTTTCCTGAATAAACATATCCCTTGTCTCCAGAAGAGCAATCAACTGTAACAAGCATGTCATTCTTTAATTCTTTTGTAGCATTGCCCGTGCCTACGACACAAGGAATACCCAGTTCCCTTGAAACAATCGCAGCATGACAGGTTCTGCCGCCTTTATTAGTTACTATTGCAGAGGCCTTCTTCATAATAGGATTCCAATCAGGATCCGTCATCTCTGTCACCAAAACATTGCCAGGCACAAAAGAATCAATCTGAGAAGGATCCTTTATAACAGAAACCTTCCCGCTGCCAATCTTGGCTCCGACACTCATCCCCTCACACAAAACAGTTGATTTCTCTTTGAGAATATATCTTTCCAAAACATTCTTATTCCTTGTGGAATGCACTGTTTCAGGCCGAGCCTGAACAATAAACAGTTCATTGGTCTCTCCATCCTTAGCCCATTCCATATCCATGAACATCTTCTTGCCTCTTTTTTCAGAATAATGGTCTTCAATAATTACCCCCCACTTTGCCAAAGTCAAAACCTCTTCATCTGTAAGAGCAAACCTCCTCCGGTCTTCTTCTGGGACAGAGATGTTTTTAGTTCGATGGATACCATCAACAGCATAAACCATCCTCTCACTCTTTGCTCCAAGCTTCTTTGATATTATTGCGTTATATCCTTGCTTAAGGGTAGGCTTAAAGACATAATATTCATCAGGATTTACCCTTCCCTGAACTATATTCTCTCCAAGCCCATATATCGAAGTGACAAAAACAACATCCTCAAATCCCGATTCAGTATCTAAGGTAAACATAACACCTGAAGCACCTTTATCAGCCCTAACCATCTTCTGAATACCAACAGAAAGGGCAACATCCAGATGGGCAAAGCCCTTATTGGCCCTATAAGATATGGCCCTATTTGTAAAAAGCGATGCAAAGCAATTCCGAACAGCATTAAGAAGCATATTTGGGCCCCTCACATTAAGATAGGTTTCCTGCTGTCCAGCAAAAGAAGCATCGGGCAAATCCTCAGCGGTAGCACTAGACCTCACTGCTACATCAGTATTTTCTCCATATTGAAGACACAGATTCCTATACCCTTCAAGTATTGCATCCCTCAAATAGTCAGGAAGAGAAGCATGCCTTACCAGCTCCCTTATCTTATGACCTTTTTCAGAAAGGTCCTTCATATCATCAAGATTGATAGAATGAACAATATCCTCTATTTTCTTAGCAAGATTGTTTGAATGTATGAAATCCCAATAGGCCTTAGCAGTAACAACAAAACCATTAGGCACTTTCACCCCTTTCTTAACAAGCTGAGAGTACATCTCCCCCAATGAAGCATTCTTTCCTCCAACGATATCAACATCATCAATGCCAATTTGGTCAAACCACAGAATCCAACTTTCCTTTTTATTCATTGCAAACCACCATTCAACTAAAAGATTTCCTCTCTAAAAAACCATTCTGGGAATTTATATAAGTTTGTCATCTCTATGTAGTAGTCCATGGGCAATCCGGAGAGAGGAAAATATCATTTCTTGATTTTATCAAGAATCTTAGAGAACAACCCATGCAAAACAAAAATCTCCCTCTTCTTAAAGAAAGACCGCCCAATAATCCTTCTAAAAACCCTCTCCTGAGTTCTCCTCTTTTGCTCATCATCAAAATCAAGAGAATCCAACAATTCATGGTACCGCTTAAGCAGGAAATCCTTCTCTTCCTTGGTCGCAAGGGTAATATGAGAAAGAGATGTCTTAGATGACTCAGCCTTGAAAAGCTCATAAAGTAAAAGAGCTAATGCATGACTTACATTTAAAGTTGGGTAAGATGGATTTGCCGGTATAGTTACAACCAAATCGCACTGCTCCAATTCCTTATTGCTCAACCCTTCTCCCTCTCTTCCCAAAAGCAAAGCAATTCTTAAATGTGCATCTCTTTTGAAATCCTTAAACTTTTCAGCCAGCAGGCTAGCAAAATCCTCCAAAGAGATAGGCGACCTAATAAGATTGAAATCATTGCCTAATTGAGAGGTAGTTCCAATTACATAATCAAAACTCTCTCTAATAAAAGGAAGAAGCTTTTCTTTAGGCAGCTCAACAGAACGAGAGGCCCCTATAACACCATATGCGTGCTTTGATAAAGCCTTAACCTGAGGATGCGACAATGAAAAAGAGGGATTCAGCACCATCAAATCAGAAAACCCAAAATTCGCCATGACCCTCGCACAAGCCCCCAGGTTTCCAGGTGTTTCAGGCTCCACAAAAACAACAGTTAGCATAAATATGAATAGTAGCAATGATATTTAAAAATAATTAAAAAAGAAAAAATACAAAATCATACAGTTACACAAAGAAAGGGTAAACAATAACTGTTAGAAGAATAAAAAGGAAGATATATGAAACCAACTTCCAATAAAAGATTGCATCTTTCTTCTTTTTAAACACTTTCTCAAACAAGGCCTTAACCATTCTCCCGCCATCTAAAGGCCCCATGGGCAACAAATTGAATAATCCTACCCCTAAATTGAGTATATAAAGCCAAGCCAGAAGTCCCAACAACATCTTCAAACCAAACAACTTCACTGCTGAAAATCGACCTTGATAGGTAAAGGGCTCTGTAGAATACATAATCTGAGCTCCTAAAAGGGGCTTGGGATCTTCCTCATCGCTCTCTGGATGAACCGCTAAAGGAAAAGCATACTCAGAACCATTCTTCGCCCTCAAAGAGATAACATCGCCAGGTTTTGCACTAGCCAAGAAAGAAACGAAATTGTCCTTATTATCGGTAAGAATAGGTTTGCCGTTAATATGAGTAAAGGTAGTATTCAAAGGCACGTCATTGATAAAAACAGGAGAAGAATTCTTCATATAATAATCGATAAATTTGATGCCATCATGCTTAACGATTTGGTTCTCTAAAGGATTATAATAAGCATCTGAATCTCCCAAGAAGAAGCTCTGGGCTCCCAAGAACAGCCCTAAGAAAAGCAAGAACAAAACTACATTTGCAAAAGGTCCAGCAGCAAACATCTCAATCTGCTTTGACTTCTTCTTTCTGCCTAAGCTCTTCTCATCAGGCTCTACAAAAGCAGCGGGCAAGAGAGGCACGCCAAAACAAGCAACCGCGAATCCAGTTGAATCCAACTTGATTTTGTTCTTCCTTGCGATAATCCCATGAAAACCTTCATGAAATAAGGCCAAAATAGCAATAGAAATTATCCAGAAAATAGGAGGAACAAACACAATCCCCTTCGCTGGAAAAGGCATTACCAAAGCAAAGCTCGGTTGGGTAGGGGGAGCAACAAACAAAGATATAAACGCATGTATCAGAAAAACAGATACAAAAGTCATTCCAAGGAATCCAACAACAACACCAATCTTAGCCACCACATCAAAGAATTTCTTATGCCTCTTAGCAAGCCTATCCATCAACTTAAGACCCTTCTTGGTTCGATACATCACCATATAGAAAAAATACCAGAAAATTTTCTCAACAGATGTTTTCTTCTTGTTCTCAAGAATAAATATCGCAAGTATCAGCACCACTATGCCTAAAAAAGAATAGTGAACCAAAATCTCCCAATTCATTTTTATTTCTTCCTGACAGGTCTAAGTTTTCTAGCACCGCACTTCCTACACATAATCCTCCCATCTTTAACCTTAAGCACAGGAGCCCTCTGTTTAGATTTACAAACCTTGCATACAAACATCCTATGGAAAAGTCTCGCCTCAGCTTCCTCAAATTTAACCATGAAAATCACCACATCTCACATAAATTTCCAAATAATCCTACTAATTGGTTCCCTTAATCTGCTTCATAACCCTGGTCCCCATAACATCCCAATAAAGTATAATTGCGCCTTCTGTACAACTATCCTTGAGCTCATCAGGAATTTCAATATCAAATGTTTCATAGGTCTCAGAATCCATAACATTCGCCTTACTCCCTGAAATGGAAAGCACCTGAGCATTCTTCTTCTCAATAATAGGTACCTCAATACTATCATGACCAGGCATAACAATAACTCTTTTTTTCTCATCCAAAAGACCAACACCAGTCATTCTCACCTTAGCATGACCATGCTTCCCTGGACGGGACACCTGAATATCAACTACCCTGCATGGCTCCCCATCAATAACAACAAAACTTCCTTTCTTGATCGAACTTACAGACACTGGTTTCGTTTCTCCCATGATGATCCCTCATAAAAATACTAAATAAAAATACTAAAAAGTCGCATAATAGCTAAACAGATTATTCTTGGTGAAAGAGAGTAATATAAAAAGTTTTCCAAAAAGATTGAGAGGAGGAAGATTTCAAAAGTTAAAAATCAATAATAGACTTCTTTTCTCCTACCAAAAAACAGAGAAAATACAATACCAAAACTCAAGATTAAGACCAATATCAAAACAACCAACCAAACAGAAAAGCCCTTCTCTTCCTCATCAACCACATCTTCTTCCGACCCATCGCCAGTTTGATGCTTAAAAGCGATCTCAGGCTTTATGATTTCAGGCTTCAAAGTAAATCTCCTAGGACTGCCATCCAGAAACAACTCAACGATGGCCGAATAATTGCCCTTTTCTAAACTCAAAGGGTGGGAGAACACACCTTCAATCTCCTGCTTTTCATCCACGTCCAAAGAAACTGCAGGGGTATTAAAGGTTCTCACAGTTCTGTTCTTCTCATCAACCAAACTGACCCTTGCATAAACCGTGGAGAACCCAGAATTCGCTAAATTTCGAACATCTAAAGCATACTCCGTCTCAGACAACCTAAAATTCCGGGCCTCAACCTGGCTCCCTTCCACCATTGCAGAATCCTCGAATACCTTTTGCTCATCTCCATATTCACAAGTTATAAAAACAGGATAATACCCTACGGAGAAATCTCCGTTGCATTCCAGAGCCAGGCTTCCATCACTTCCCTTTAAGATAGGCCCAGCAGTTTGTGAACATTTCCTTGACACCCCTGAGTTATCAGAAACAACCATCTTACAATATAACTCGTCAACATCTTCTTTCCCCCTATTATAATATAAAATTATAGCTTTCAGCTTGTTTAATTCATCTGAAGTTAAATCAGCCAAAGCCAAAT
>CAZOKS010000037.1:0-7455 GCA_964580745.1 uncultured Methanosarcinales archaeon
CCCACGGCTGCTTGATTGATAGAGCTTTCATTCTATTACCTCGAACCAAATTGCTAAGATACCATATCTCTTCTCTTTTTCTTCAGAATAATACTTTCTGATCCTCTCCATCTGCTCGCTTAAACTTAATGATTCATGAGCAAGATACTTCTTTGGAATAAATAAAAACAAATCCTCAAAGCTCTCAAACCTTAGGAGACCCTTAGCTTTAACTTTAATTTCTTTATCACTATTTAGTTTTTTGAAAACAATCACATCGCCTATCCCAATTCCTTTTCTTTTTTCGTCGTACAGCCGAACCTCTACTACTTTCTTTCCGTCCTTTATCCAGTTAAAGGGCTCCTCGGATAAATGCATTACATGTTCTTTCATTTTCTCACCTTGATTTCTCTTTAATAAAACATCAAAATATTCGATAGTATAATCTCTGAAGACTTTTTTAGGGTTTCTCGACCATTCTCGTGTTTCTTCTAACAGTACTTCTAAACCTCTATCACCATAACATTCAAGTAATTCAGGATATGATTTAAGATGGGGAGCTCGATACTCATGAGTGCCTTCTTCTACATAAACGCTTTTCGAAAACTTTGCACCAGACCAATCTTCTATTAAGGGAGTAAAAATCCTTGGACCTAAGGGCGTGCATTGTTTTTCTTATATATCTTTTTATTCTTTTCCGGACAAGCCTCTGCTAAAGGAAAGTTTTTTATATTCCCTTTGAAATTAAAGGTTATCTGGTGGTCTGGCTATGCCTAAAAGAAAATCTAATCGCAAGTCTAGCAAAGCAAATAAGTCAAAGGATTTATTTGATGACTCTGATTCTAAAGACATGAAAGAGTTTACGAGTCATGTGAATATTCTGATATTTCTTGTATTCTTGTTTGGATTGGCTTTAGCATTTATGTTTATGGATTTGCTTGAGATGTATTCTGAAATAACAACGGAGAAGGAGTTAATCGAGGAGCTCAAGAAGTTCTACTATGACAGCCCTATCGGCATAACAAAAGAGGGTAAGATTAATGAGACGGCGTTTGTGATAGCAAGAGGGATGAGTGCTGAATATATTAAGCAGCAGATGGGGATTGAGAATGATTTCTGTGTTTTTGTGGTGGATGCAAACGATAAATTGTTGAGGGATGAGTTCGGTAATCCCTTATACCTGTGTACTGATCCAGACATAGAAGATCAATTTACTTAGAAACAGAAAAGAAAATAAAAAATAAAAAATCCAGTTCTTTTATATAATTTATAATATAATCTTATGCAGCCGGCTCTTCGGCTTCTGGATTGGTTTCAAAAACCTTCTCATAATAGCCGACTGGCTTAATGTCTGTTATAATTGTCTTATGTATTAGGTATTTTCCGTCTTTGCTTTTCGCAACTCTGCTTTCTATGATAGGCATCTTTGCCAATTCCTTTAGTCTTTTTTCTGAAAGTTCGGTTAATTCTTCCATCAAAACCACCTCTTAGCTTGTTTGCCCTAGATTAATAAAACTCTTTCTGGGTTTTTTCTGTGATTTTTCTTAGGTTTGAGAGACTGAATCGTTAAATTTATAAACAAAGTTAGAAAACCTGGTTAGTAAGCGTCGGTGATCTAATGGCTATGATTGCGGCCTTCCAAGCCGTCTATCCGGGTTCAAATCCCGGCCGACGCATCTGAGCCCGTAGCTTAGCCCGGTTGGAGCGCTGGTCTTATATGGCCTCGTTCCATAAAGCCTAGGAAAACCAGTGGTCCGGGGTTCAAATCCCCGCGGGCTCATTATTCTCGTTTCAAACTTGTTAAATGTTGTCTGCTTGTTGAAATAGAGGTATGAAGATGTCTAAATATAGAAAGAATTCAAAAGTATATTTTTCAAGGGATTTTGATGAGTTGATGAGAAAGCTTGAAGAAGGCAATGAATTTAATCAATTGAAGGATAATGTGGGTATAAAGCTTCATTTTGGCGAGGAAGGTTGCGTTACCTATCTTAATCCTGATATTGCTAAGAAGGTCTATAAAAAAATTCTTTCTCTAGGCAAGAAAGCTACTTTAATAGAGTGCAATGTTCTTTATAAGGGCTCCAGAACCACAAGAGAGGACCATATAAATACTGCCAGGAAGCATGGTTTTGGCTTTGCTCCTATTGACATATTAGATGGAGAGAAAGGAGAGGCATCAATAGAAATTCCGGTGGAGGATGGACTTGTGTCTTCTGCTAAGGTTGGCAAGGGTATAACGAAGTATGATTCATTGCTTGTTCTATCGCATTTCAAGGGTCATATAGCAGCAGGGTTTGGCGGTGCTTTCAAGAATCTTGGGATGGGGCTTGGGAGCAGGGCAGGAAAACTTCACATGCATTCTGATATCAGTCCTTACATTAACAAGGAGAAATGCACCGCCTGTATGAACTGCATAATAAACTGCAATGTGAATGCTATTTCTTTGGTGAACGGTAAAGCTGAGATTAATTCTGAGAAATGTATTGGATGCGCTATGTGTATCGCGGTATGCCCTCAAAAGGCGGTCAGGATCCCTTGGGAAGGTTCTACAAATGAAGAACTTCAGAAGAAGATTATTGATTATTCCCACGCTCTGATAGATTACTTTCAGGGCAGGCTCCTCTATATAACTGTTCTTCAGAATATCACAGAGGACTGCGATTGCATGGGAAAGAAACAACAGCCCATAACCGAGGATATTGGGTTTTTGGCAAGTAGAGACCCAGTTGCAGTGGAACAGGCTAGTCTTGATTTGGTTGAGAAAGAGATGAAAGGTGGGTTTAATAAGATTAATGATGCGGATAATAGCGTGCAGGTGAATTACGCAGCTCAGAAAGGCTTGGGTAGTAAGGATTATTACTTGGTTTGAGTTTCTTTATACCATTCAAAGCCCTCTTTCCAGAGATCAGGAGGATATTCTTCTTTATTCCACTTAGCATGTTTCATAGTTTCGGGGAGCAATTCGCTTATCTTCTCCATCATCTTTTTAGCTATCATCACATAGGCATAGTTTCCTTTGCTCATGTCGCTTCTTAGCTTTGCAACATAAGCAATCTGTGCAGGGTGCCAGGAATGCAAAGCTCTTCTTAAAGCTCCGAACGGAACTAACTTTTCGGCAATATAAGGGCTTTGTCTAGCAGCTTTATCATACATCTCTTTCGCTTTCTTCATATCTTTAATGTATTCTTTTTCTAACCTGTACTTCTTAAATAAAGGCGGAACCTCGAAGCCAAGATTGGTAGAAAGTAGTTGAGTGCTTCTTGAACCCCTTCTATGCCTGAAAAGGTCGCGATAGGCATGATGTCCCATAACAAACTCAATCATTATCCCGCCATGGGCAATACTTTCATCAAGGTTATCATACTTGCTTCTATTATTATGCAATTTTTCAAGAATGAATTTTGTATCTTCTTCATTTAGGCAGTTGAAGATATCAACAAGCGAGGAATCAAGATAAGGATAGATAGCGCATGCAGCATTAAACTTATCTGATGTGGTATCAATATCTTTAGGCGTGGTTATTTCCACCTCCGCTTCACTATACCTCTTTATTGGAATATTGCTAAATCTCTTTTTGATTTCATTTCTAAACTCTGTATCCTTATATTTAGTCCATTCATCCTCTTTAATATGGCTTTTCTCTCCTAATAAAGTGGGACATATCTTCTTCGCCTCATTCCATAGCTCGTATCCTCTTTCTCTGTCTTCTGTTCTTTGAGAGGAAATCATACTGGTTATTATCTCTTCAAGTGTTCTGGCATCTATAGAAAATCCAACAGAGGTTCTTGTAGAGGCCGGGAGATAAACCCTGGCAGAATCCAAAACAAATCTTTCAAGGTTTTTTCTTAGTTTATCATCTGAAGCTGGCTTTTCCTTTGACTTTTGGTATTCTCTTATTGCTTTTCCCTCTTCAGAATTCCATATTAGGTCTGTTAGTTTGTCCTTGAATTTTAGATATTTTGAGTTGAGGTAGCCAAGATGGTCTATGAACATCTGGCTATTGTCCATACTTTTTATGTCCTCATCTTCTAATACTTCGTCCAATACGCCACCATACGATACATACCTGGTGGATTTGGCCTGGGGCCTGTTCTTTGGATGTCCGAGGATTGTAGATGCAGCAATGTCAGAGATACCCTCGCAATACCCTATAAGATTAGTCATCTCTTTTATAGAATTGTGGCCATGCTTTAGTATCCATTTGTTGGTAAAATTCTCAGCTTTTTTAGAAACCTTTAAACTTCCGTCCTCATTCCTTAAAGTGTTCATTTCTTCTGTTATTCTGGGAAGCATTTCTCTTGTAATCTCTGTTTTTTCTTTATCTAGGAATTCAAGCACCCGGTCCTGCATTGGGATATGGGTTCTTGATACAGCAGCCATCAAAGGAGCGAGTTCCTCACCGGAGATTAGAGATTGGGGATAGAGGAAACTGGTTCTGCCATGGGGATTCGTAAAAAGATACCTTCGTAATGTTTCTTCTTCCTCCTTTGAGAAGTTTTCCATTGTTTTTTCTATTTTGTCTTGTTTTATATTCTTTGATATAGTTAAAAACATATGAACAAGGGGATATGTCTGCTTTGGCAGCTTTGACAAAAGCTTTAAAAAGCTTCTCCCTTCTTATAAAAGTATGAAAGGAGACCATTATTTCTCTGAGAACCCAAACTCAAGATATATTGAAGAGGATATTGAGGTTAAAGTATTGGGTATGAGGTTTAACATTAAATCGGCATCAGGCATTTTCTCGCGTTCTGAGTTGGATTCGGCCTCTAAGCTCTTGATTGAAACAGTATTTCCTTTGCTTTGCAATGATGAGAGAATTCTGGATTTGGGATGCGGCAATGGCGTTATAGGCATCTCTCTTGCTTTGAAGAAACCGGATTGCTCTTTTGTCCTAAGTGATATAAACAATAGGGCTGTGCGAGTGGCAAGGAAGAACAGGAAAATAATAGGGCTTTCTAATGTAAAAGTGGTGCAGTCAAACCTTTTTGAGAAGATAAAGGGCTGTTTTGATAGGATAGTCTGTAATCCGCCCATGGCTACTCCGAAGGAGTTTAGGCAGAGGATGATTAAGGAATCATTTGGGTATCTTTATCCTAAAGGAAATCTTTATATGGTTGCAAGGCATAAGAAGGGTGGGAATATAATAGAGAAGGGCATTAAAGAGGTTTTTGGTAATTGCTCTGTTTTAACCAAGAAAGGAGGTTTTTGGGTGTATTCCGGAGAAAAGCAAAAACAGCTATAAAGGATAATCAAGCTCAATAAACTCGCATCTTATATCAATGCTTTGCTCAATAAATCTCATCAAACCCTTTAATCCATACTCTTCGGTTGAATAGTGTCCGAAGCTCAGCATATTGAGGCCCAAGTCCTTGGCATAAACCCAGTCCGAATACGAGAATTCTCCAGTAATCAGGCAATCTATCTTGTTTGATATCTCGCTGAGAAAGGGCTTTGAGAGCGTGCCTTTGCCGCTTATGACGCCTACCCTCTTTATTGTTTCTTTGCCAAACAGGCACTCCTGCTTTGTTGGACCAAGCTTGTCCTCGCAGAAGCTTTTTAGCTCTTCCCTTGTTTTCTCTTTATCAAAGAAGCCTGCAAACCCAATCATCAGCCCGTTATCCTCTCCAAACCTTGAAAGATTCGTTAGGTTAAGTTTCTTAGATATCTCAATATTATTCCCAAACCTCTCATCAATATCCAGAGGCAGGTGAACTGCATAAAGGTTTATATTGTTGTTGAGCAGAATCTTTATCCGCTTATGCAATGCCGTGGTGATAGGCAATACATCCTTCCAGAAAAGCCCGTGATGCACAATAAGCATCTGGCATTGTTGTTTCTTTGCTTCTTGTATTGCATCTAAAGAGGCATCCACCGCCAGCCCTATCTTGAATGTCTCGCTGCTTCCTTGCACTTGAAGGCCGTTTAATGAATAATCCTCTATCTCTTTAATATGAAGCTGCTTGTCCAGGAATTTTACGAGCTGGTTGGTTTTCATAATCCTTATGAAGAGCGTGTTATATTTAAGGTTTAGGGTTGTTGAACCAATCATCCTGAAAGTGGTTTTTCTGAGGTGGCCAGGAAACAGCAAGCTTTAAAAGTAATAAATTGATATTTGTTTTAAATTGGATATTAAATTGTTCATATTTGATTTTGGGGGTGTTATAGGACATTTTGACATTGAGCATTTTAGTAAATTCATTGATTTAAATGGTGGTAATTCTGCTAAAATTGAAGATTTCTTTAAGAATTATAAATCATCATTTGATTTGGGGAAAATCTCCGAATGTGATTTTTGGACTCGACTCGGCGGAACTGTTGGTATAAATCTTAGTTGGAAAATAATCTCGGAAAACAACAAAAAGAATTTAATGATAGATTATAAGGCAGTGGATTTAATTAAGAAAATTAACGCTGAAAAAATCTTATTATCAAACTCGGATTCTACAACAGTTGCTCAAATTAGGGCTGAATTAAATCTTAGCAACCTTTTTTCTGAGGCGTACTTCTCCTGTGAACTAGGTAAGAACAAATTAGATTCTTCTATATTGAATATGATTTGTGAGAAACATAAGATTTTGCCAAAGGAAGCTTTATTGGTTGATGACTTTGAGGGAAATATTGAAAGGGCGTCTGATTTTGGGTTCAGGACACACTTGTTTAAGTCAATATCAGAGCTTCAAACCGAGTTTTTAAAGTATAAGATTATTTAAGTGGCGGCGGATTTAAAAGCAATAACGAAATTATTAAATAATCAATACTTTGTTTATGAGCTATGAAACTCTCTGTTATTATACCAACTATTAACTCTGAGAATAGGATAGAAAAGGCAGTTGAGCACTTCAGTAAATACCTTGATTCTACTGATGATATTGAGGATTATGAAATCCTTATTGCTGCTCAGACCAGCAGGGATAATACTTTCGGCAAGATTAAGATATTGGCTTCTCAGAAGGTAAAACCGCTTTTTATTAAGGAAAGGGGCAAGGGCAAGGGGATTCAGGAAGGAATAAAGCAGGCGAGATTCCCCTGGATATGCTTTATTGATGATGACCTCAGCTATCCTATTGAGTTTGTTGGTGATTGTATTCCGTTGCTGTCTAAATATGACATCTTTATAGGTTCGCGTTATCTGGGAGAGAGGAAGGGTTCAAAGCTGCGGAGCATATCAGGTAAATTGTTCCATGACTATGCGAGCTTTTTATTTTCTATCCCTCAGAAGGATATTCAGGCCGGGCTGAAGCTTTTCAGGGCTTCTGTGTTTGATAAGATTCCTTTGCCTGAAGAGGATGGCTATCTCTGGGATACTGTATTTCTTTATTATGCTAACAAGGCCAAGCTGAGAATAAAGGAGATTCCTATTGTTTATGAGGACAGGCCCAATCAACTGAGTCTTTTCCAGTCATCTGTTAAGATGGGTTTTAGGGCCTTGCAGTTATGGTGGAGATTGAGGATAAGAAAGAAGGATTAAATATCCTA
>CAZOKS010000037.1:7555-10893 GCA_964580745.1 uncultured Methanosarcinales archaeon
GGGTTATAGGAATCAGTTTTCTCCCCGAAATGTCTTTTTTTAATACCATGTATTTTCCTATTGCCTCAATTATCTTGCTGTTATTATTGTATTTCTCTAGTTCCACAGGGGTGTATTCTCTTATGAGATAGTCCTGCGCTGCATCTTTTAATGTCTTCGCTTATAAGAGATATCTTGCCCCTATATTAAAGACTTTCATGGTTTTAATCTCTCTGTGTCTCTTGGAAACAGCACTGCTTCTCTTATATTGCTGAGCTTAAGCAATGCCTGGGTTATCCTTTCTACGCCAATGGCAAAACCTCCATGGGGAGGCACTCCGTACTTGAAAAACTTGGAGAACCACTCCACTGATTCTCTGCTCATGCCTTGCTCATCCACCTGCTCTATAATCTTCTGGTATCTGTGTTCCCTCTGACCGCCTGAGCTCATCTCTAATCCTCTCCAATAAAGGTCTACGCTCCTCGCGTGCTCAGGATCCTCATCTACCTTCATAACATAGAAGGGCTTTATCTTGGAAGGGAAGCGGTTAATGAAGTAGAATTCTGAGTTGTATTTTTCTTTCACATATTCCCATATAATCTTCTCGGCTTCTGAATCCAAATCCTCTCCTCTTATGTCCTTGCCTTTTTTCTCAAGGATATCGTATATCTCTGGGAATCTGAGTTCTGGGAAAGGAAGCTGTGGGATGTTGAGTTCTATTCCTAACAGCTCTAACTCATGCTTGCATTTCTCATTGACTCTTTTTAAGGCAGCAACAACAACCTGCTCTTCAACTCTCATAACATCAGTTTCATCTTTGATAAAGGCCAATTCAACCGCGCATGTTCTGTGTTCGCAGAGATGCTTGGCAGTATGGGATTGCTCGGCCCGCCAACTTGGCCCTATATCATATAGTTTTTCTATGCCGCCGGCTATGGTTAATTGCCTGTGAAGCTGAGGGTCTTGCCTAAGGAATGCTTTTTTGTTGAAGTATTCAACTGTAAACATTTCTGAGCCGGACTCGGATGCAACGCCTAATATCCCGGGAGTAAAAACCTGTATAAAGCCGTTCTTGTTGAGCCAATCCGTCATTCCCTCTATCAAAGCAGCTTGAATCTTGAATATTGCACTGTTTCTCGGCTTTCTTAAATCAATGCATCTCCAATCAAGCCTTGTAGAAAGGTCTGCCTCATCCTTGCCCTTCACAATCTGGATGGGCAATTCCGGATCAGACTTTGAAAGAACATTGTATTCATCTATCACAACCTCTACTGATTTCTCGGTTACCTCCTCATTCTTGATATTGGCTGTTTGAACTTTGCCTTTGATCTCCAAAGAGGTTTCTTTAGGCAGTTTGGCAATGGAATCGAACACCTTTTCATTATCTTTAAATGCAATGGTCTGCACAATCCCAAACCAATCCCTCAGAAGGATGAATTTTATGTTTCTTTGGTCTCTTACTTCATGAATCCATCCTCTTAAAAGGACTTCTTTATCGGTTTTATCTTCTAAATGCCTTATTGGTGTTCTTTCCATTTTAATCTCAGAGCAGAAAATAAGAGCTTATTAATAAAATTTGCCTTGGTATCAGCCAAACTCTTTTTCCGTTCAGGATCGCTTTTCCAAGACATCTTTGTGCTGATTTTGCGAGTTCGTTATGAAAACAATGTCTATTGTATAAATAGAATCGTACTCTTAAAAGAACGATTATATCTCTTATGTTCCTCACATACATCAATATTAACTAATAAACGATTCTCTCTGCTTCTTTTTAAAGGCCTACTGCCATATAAATAAAAAACCTATTTTTCTTATAGGATAGCCTTTTTCATGTAGTTGTGGGAGAGCCTGTATCCGAGCTTTCTATAATACTCTCTTACTCCTACCCCTGAAATTACGAGTATTGATTTCTTTTTATTGGCTTTTGCTAACTCTTCCGCTTTCTTGAGTAGTTGCTTTCCTATGCCTTTGTGTTGCACCTTGCCTCTCTTGCCTAAAGCCGTGCTTTTTCCATATACATGAAGCTCTCTTATTAAAGCAGGGATGCCATCGGTTATCCTTAACCGGCAGAAGCCATACAATACCTTTCTATCTTGAGATTCATATGAGATGAAGTATTCTTTGCCTCTGCTTGCTTCATACTCTTCAATGAAGATGCCTTTCTCTTTCTTTTCTTCTTTGTTTCTTCCTACTTCTCTATGCCTAATCTCCATTATCTGCTTGTTTTCTAATGTCTCATCCACATACTGCCTCAGGTTTGTTCTATTTGGGCCTGCTATGATATTTTGCTGAGGGATGTCCCGCTGCACCCGCATAACCCTGCAGTATGGAGGAATATATGGAAATACCTCTGAGATAATCTCTATTGCATCCTTTGTTGAAAGGGGATTGTATCTGCCTTTTCTGTATTCATCATAAAGTTCTGTGCCCTTTGCCACGATGCAAGGATAAATCTTAAGCATATCCGGCTTGAAGTCAGGATTGCTGAAGAGTTCTTTCATCATCTCAATATCCTGTTTTTTAGATGAAGAGGGAAGTCCTATCATGATATGAAAGGTAAGCTTGAAGCCCAGATTCTTCAGTTCCCTTATTGCTCTGATAGAATCCTGAACAGAATGGCCTCTATTTATTCGCTTCAATATACTCTCTTTTGTTGCCTGAATGCCTAATTCAATCCTTGTGCAGCCCAGCTCTAGAAGTTTCTGCCCAATCTCTTTAAAGCCGTAATCCGGCCGTGTCTCTATTGTTAAGCCCACGCATCTAACATTAGAGTGTTCATTCCTTTTGTGTTCTTTCTTCAGTTCTGATTCTCCTTTGAGTTTGAGTATCTTTGAATGGAGTTGTTTTGTCCTTTCCTCATCTCCTTTCTCTCCTGGCAGCATGAAGAATACCTTGAATTTCTCCAGGTTGAGGATTCCATTATCAAAGAATAGGTCTGAGAAATCGTTCATCGCTTTGAAGGCATACATAATGAACTCTTTCTGGAAGCTATATGGCTGAGCAGGAAAGGTGCCGCCCATTATTATTAGCTCTATCTTGTTGAAGTTGTGTCCCATTAAAGTATATTGTTCTAATCGGTTGAATATCTGAAGATAAGGGTCGTAATGGTTTCTTATGGCTCTCCTTGTGGCAGGTTCAATTCCGGTGTAGGATTGAGGCACATCGCCGAACTCGCTTTCTATGCCTCCTGGACACATCAGGCATTTTCCGTGCGGGCATCTTGAGGGCGGAGTCATAACAGCGCATATGGCTACGCCTGAGGCAGTCCTCGAAGGCTTCATTATCAGGGCGGATTTGAGTTTCTCTCTCATGCTCTTTGGGAGAGCCATATATAATTCTGTATTGGAAGGTATTTTCTT
>CAZOKS010000038.1:0-9032 GCA_964580745.1 uncultured Methanosarcinales archaeon
CTTTTTAGCAAGTTTTAAATAGTTGATAAATCAACTTATTAGTTGAAAAATCAACTTTCTATGGCTCATAAACCAAGCAAGGCGCTTCCTTAAAAAGTGTATACTCTTTAAGATAGGAGCAATTTTCCGTCAGTTCATCTCTCCAATCGCTTATTATATGCTCAAAGCCAAGGTCCTCTGCGATTGGAAGGATATTCTCTGCTATTACTCGAGGCAGATAAACAGACCTTTGATGGGCATCTCCTAATCTTTTCATAAATCCTAAGAGTTTCTCTGCTGGCAAGAAGTCTTTCATTGGTTTTATCTTAAATTCTTTTATGGTATAGAATATTCTTCCACCATCGGTGTTCTTTTCGTATGCAAGATAACCTAAAATATTTTGACCTTCTAGTCTCTCGTCTTCTTTTAATTCATTGTATAATTCAGGGTCCTCGCATATTATGACTTCAAGGTTCTCTAAGGGTTTTATTTCCGGAGTCTCATCGTAAAGAGAACAAATCTTGGCTTCTTTATTTAACTCATCCCTTAGATTTCTTTCTCTGAAATTATAGAATTCTTTATTTTCTCGATTTTCATAAGTTAAGTCCAGTTTTTTTATTCTATAGTCCATTGTGCAGTCTATTGCCTTAGTAGGCTTTTAAATAGTTTATTATATTGGAAATTGTATTCTTTAGCAAATACAATGATTTTGGTTGAATTTACCGAAACATTTAAATATGAGCTCTGTGTTTATATACAATACATCTGGTCAGGGCAACCGCAGATGAATGGATTTCTAACCAACCAAACGCCAAATGAATAGATAAACGAACACTTGGAGGTGTTTTTAAAACATGAAAGCATTAAAAGCAATTAAGAAGATAATGGCTGTGACTGTAACTGCAGCATTTGCTGTGGCAACAACAGTTGGAGCCGGACTGGCTACAGATTTGGGAGACTACCCTGCACCATTTGCGACAGGAGAGCAATACAACGGTAAGATTATCGTTGGAGAGCAGGCATCTGCAATAGATATTGTAGGTTCTGTGAATGTTGCAGCATCTTTTACAGATGTTGGTGGAGCAGGCAGTGTCGTAGTTGAGACGCCAGAAGGAAAGGTCGTAGATGCAGTAGCATTTGACCAAAAGGACGGTAATGGAGATGACTTAGATGACGATGAGATGCCAATGAAGGGCGAGACGAGAAGTCTTGACTTCGATGAAGATGACACTGAGTGGTCTTTCATGCAGGGATATGATGATGACGATATTACTGAAACCTTAGAAATCAATTTTACTGCAGACGATGGAAGTTCAGAGTGTGACCCAGATGAAGTGATTAACATTGACAGCTTTGTCTACACTTTTGTTGATGAAAGAGATGAGCTAGGTGACGAAATCGATGATGTCGAAGACGATGATGATTTCTCAGGAGACGGAGCAAAGTTTGAGTATGATGTAACATTATTCGGCAAGCAATACAAGCTTATTGATGACGATGTGGAAGATGATGGGGATGGAGATTTAGAGACAGCAGAGTTAGATGGATTGAAGCTCCAGCTGGCTTATGCAGACCACACAGTTCAGAAGGGAGATGTAATTGACTTGGCTCCTTATGGCTATGACGGCTATGAGTTGCAGATTGTAAGGATTACAGAGGAATCTTCTGGTGCTGGCGCTGATGATGGCAGTGTGAAGGTAGCTTTAGTCAAGGATGGAGTTACAGTAGATGACGAAGTTATGGATGAGCCAGACCAAGGCGATGAGACAACAGAGAAACTCAAGGATGATGACGAGGATGTTGAGGTCGAGGTTGTGCTTACAGATGTAAGCTTTGACGCTACCACCAGCGAATACTTTGCAGAAATCCGATTTGAGACTGGTATCCTTGAAGAGGATGACTACTTCGATGATAACGAGAAATGGCAATTGACCAAGTTAGAAGTAGATCCCGCCGATGAGAAGTTGACTATTGAAGTAACATACACAAACCCTGATGACGATATTGATTGTGAGCTTGAAGGGTCAGATCTATATATGGGGAATACGCTAAGCTTGCAGGGATATCTTGAGTTAGGATTCATTGGATTGTCCCAGCCAAGCAAAGGAGATGTTGACTTCAAAGTTGCCGAAAATACAGACGGTGACTTAGAGCTTACCATCACTGCTGATGACAACGTGTATATAGAAACAGACTCATACAAGGACAAAGGTGCAAAAGCCACATTTGTGTTGGACACCGATACAGATACATGGAACCTGACGAAGTTCACGGGCGAAGACAATGATGAGGTTGAAGAAAGCGGAGATCTCTTGGACGATGTAATAATCTACATTGATGACGACAACGAGTATGCTTTGGAGTATGATGAAGCAAATGATGAGTTAGAGATTACAGAGCCAACTGACTTGGACACAAACACTATTGTAATTGGAAACTTGACCGCAGATGATTGGGCAGACAATGTTTACGACAGCAATGGTGTTTTGAAAGATATCTCTGGTGAAGATACTACCGATATCGGAACGGTCTTATTGGAGTACAGTGCAAATGCACGAAGTGCTGACTTTGAGTTTGTCTCAGATGCCGTGAGATATCAGGTCTATGCAGGTCAGAAAGTCCAGTCTGAGGGCAACGAAGTAACCTTAAGCGTTGGAGACAACACTGTTACTGGAACCATTAAGTCTGTCGGCGCAAAGCCACTCCCAGTTGGATTGGCAATTCTCGACAGTGAGCTTACAAGCCCAGATGCAGTTAAGAATGACAACTACATCGTAGTCGGTGGACCTTGTGCAAACAGCGCTGCTGCTGCACTTATGGGTGTAACGCAGGAGAACTGTGCAGAAGACTTCACACCAGGCGAAGCTTTGATAAAGCTCTACGAGAACGACGAGAACTATCAGCTCTTAGTGGCTGGTTACGACGGCGCAGACACCCTCTTGGCAACCAAGGTATTGGCTTCATATAAGGACTTCTTGTCCGACTTTGACGGCAAGACCGAAGTGGTAGTCAAGGGAACATCTTTGGCTGACGTAGAGATAGAGGGTTAAAAACCATAACCCCTTTTTTCTTTTTTTTATTTTCTTTCTTCCCATTACCTAAAGTTATTTCTTTCAAGATTCTCAATAAAAAGATTTATAAAGGCGCTGGAAACACACTTTCTTACCAATACACAAGGATCCAGTTGTCAAAGCATCTGACATTGGATTTTTATCATGCTTTAGAGAGATTGAAAATGGCAAAGGCAACCAAGAAAATCATAAGCAAGGGTATGAAGAAGAAGTGGTTTAAGGTTTATGCTCCTGACTATCTAAACAACACTTTTATTGGAGAGTGTTTTGTGGATAAGCAGGAAAAGCTTCTCAAAAGGACTGTTACTGTCAACCTTAACAAGATAACAGGCAATCCCAGGAATATGCAGGTTAATGTGAAGCTGGTGTGCAATGCCTTAAAAGGCAATGATGGCACTTCCACTAATGTTCACTCATATTATATGATGCCAGCAGCAGTCAAAAGGCTTGTCAGGGCAAGGAAAGACAGAATAGATGATTCCTTTCTATGTGCTACAAAGGACAATGTGTTGGTAAGGATAAAGCCCTTAATAATAACCCAAAATAAGGTGCCTGAGAAGAAGAAAACTGAGATAAGGAAGGCAACCAGGGCTGTCATAGCCAAATACTTCTCGAAGATTGATTATAAAGAATGGGTCATGTCAGTAATTAACAAGAAAGCCCAATCCCAGGTATATGAAATAGTCAACAGAATAGTTCCTATTAAGGTAGTGGAGATAAGAGAATTCACGATATCAAAGAAGAAAAGCAATTCTAAGATTGAGAAAGGCAACAATTTTGACCTTTCTCCTTACCAGAAGAAGAAAGAGAAGAAGAATAAAACTGAACAAAAGGACTCAGAAAAAGAAGAATAAGCCTATGCCAAAAGAAATCGGTTTTGAACATATCAGGTTTTATGAAGATAAAGCAACACTGATGGATTACTTTTTCTTTCCCTTTAATATCGATGAGATAAGGGCATTTAATGTCAAAGGCATCCAAAACTATAATCTTTTAGTAGAGGATGATTTTGAGCAGAGAGATGAGCGTAAGCTGGAATTCTTTATTCAGAGAAAGTTTAGCGAGCTGAAAACCCTTTCTAACAACAAGCCAGCCATATATCTGCATTCAGGCCTTAATATCTCCTTAATCGGCTTAGTAGAGATAGGTATTATTGACAGAGGCACAAATGTTATAGAAGTAAGACCAATTACAGGCTGCAACCTCAAATGCCCTTTCTGTTCTGTGTCTCCTAAAAAAAGAGAAAGGGACTTCGTGATAGAGCCAGAGTTTCTTTATGAGGAGTTGGCACGCATACTGCAAATAAAAACCAAGCCTGCACATATATTCATTAACAGCCAGGGAGAACCTTTATTGTATTCTTCCATTGCATACCTTATAGAATTGATGAAGAGCCGTAATAAAGTAGTTTCCGTAAGTATGGTGACAAATGGAACACTCTTAACAAAGAAGAAAATAGATATGCTAAAGGATGCAGGCTTGGATACCATGTATGTTTCTCTTCATTCGTTGAATAAGGAAAAAGCCAGAATGCTGAGCGGGGATATAGATATAGAGCCCGACAAGATACTTTCAATGATAGAATACGCCAAAAAGAAAGGCATAGAAGTCATACTTACGCCAGTGGTAATCTTTGGAGAGAACGAGAAGGATATTGAGGAATTAGCTAGGGTATGCCTTGAAAAAGGCTTTAAGATAGGGCCACAAAACTATCTAAGGTATAGGTTCGGCGAGAAGAACTTTGAGCAGAAGGACTTCCAAGGCTTCTATTCTTGGTTAAGCACTTTAAAGCAAAAACTCGGTGAAGATATATTCAAGCTTCCTCTTAGAATAGAGCAGGACAAATCCCCTGAGAATCCCTTTATTAAAGGCAAGATTGAAAAGATTCCCATCCTTTTCCCGGGATTCTTCAAAGGAGAAGCAATAGGCACCTTATACGGCCGATTAGTAAGCATTATCAACGGGGAAGGCAGAAAAAAAGCCAAAGCCAAGATAATCCGAACTAAACATAATATAATAACAGCAAAATGTTTGGATTGAGATGTTGATTTTTTATAATTCTTCAGAGTATAAAAACCTATTCTTCAATGTCAAGGTAGCCCTCTACACTCTTCTTCTGACTGGATTTATCCTGCTTTTTACTCTTGCTTTTGTTAGAAATAGAACCCCTATTTTTCTTACCCCGTAAATCATCTATATACTCAGCCAAGTCCTGCACAGATTGGGTGAATTGTGGCAAAACATCCCTGAAAACGCTTTCCATCGCCTTGAAATTAGAGGTGAATTGTGTTATGTGCACATCGTAATCCTTAATCTTCTTTAATATTGATTCCTGGATATTCTCCGTCTGGCTCTTAAGATTCTCAATATCCGCCTCAATCTTCTTGATTCTCTCATCAGTTTTATTCTTCCAGTCTACTACCTTCTTGATATTGTTGAGAATCTCCTGCCATCTCTCAGCAATAATCTCCTCAGAGATTTCTTGTATCCGCTCATCAATTTGAGAGGTCGGAGCAGCGTAGCCTATATCCATATTGCCTCCAGTTGTTTCTGTTGCAGCTTCTCCCCCGAAATCACCATTGGGAGAGTTAACACCCGGCCCCATGGAATTCTTTAGCTCGTATTGGTTTATAGCATCATAAATCTCGTTGGATTTATATCCCTGCGCCTGCATAGCATCAATTATTTGATAGTTTGAGTAGCCCATAGACTTAAGTTTATAAAAGGCTTGTATTGCGGGAATCTTTTGGTTTTCAGGCATTTTACATTTATTAACTAAACATTCTTTATAAATTTAACTCTGATTTGGCTATCTACGCTTCTTTTTCTCTAAAGCCCTCTCAATCATCTTTCTTACTGTTTCTCTTGTAGTAAACTCAATCGGCTTCCAGTATTCAAGGTATTGCTTTATGGTTTCCATCTCTACCTTGCTTCCCTTCATTTTAATCTCGGAAATCATCTGCTTAAGCTTCTCATTCAAGTTATCAATGCTCTCTTTAACGTTACTAATCTCTTTCTCAATCTCCATTACTCTCTTAAATGTTTCTCTCTTGAAATTTATGAAGTTACTCTCCATTATTCCTTCTTTCTTGTTGGAAAGCGAGATCTTATTCTCAATAAGCCTGAGCTTGCTCTCAATGTTATCAAGACGCTCCGCCAGCTTTGAAATCTGTTTAATACCAATTTTAGAGTCAGAATCCTTGAACAGATTGCCTTTAGAAACAGGCTGTTGAGGGTTTTGCGGATTCTCTGAGCTATCTTTCTTTTTATCATCAAACAGAGCCATCTTAATACATTCCTAAATAGCCCACATTAATAAAATTTTGTTTTTTTAGAAAGAGAAAAGAATAAGAAAAAAGAAAAAACTTACTTCCTTGCTTTCTGTACCTTACCGGAAAGCAATGCTTCTAAGGACTGGTCATTAACCTTGATAACCTTCCATCTCACTCCAGGTATATCTCCCTTGGCACGACCCATCTTTCCTCCGATACACTCAACAACGACCTCATCGTGCTCATCCACGAATTTGGTAGCTCCGTCTCCTGGAAGGAAAGCAGTAATCTGCTTGCCATTTTTAGTGAGCTGCACCTTAACGCATTTTCGCATAGCTGAGTTTGGCTGTTTTGCCTCAATCTGCACTTTCTCCAATACCAAACCCTTGGCTTGAGAAGCAGCCTCCAATGGATCTGACTTCTTCTTCAAGTTCAATATCCTTCGAGCATAATCACGCTTCTTCCACCTGCACTTCTTCCTTCTCTTGGATAGCTTCTTTGCAGCGAACAGTCCTGATGATTTCTTTCCCATATTAAAAACCTCCATATCTTAATATTGAATTATTCAACCTTAATCTCCTTAATCTCCGGAAAAAACCTCTGCACGATGAATTCATAATTGCGGAGGTTGATAGCTCTTTTTCCGATAATCAGACTTTTCTTCTGGAAATCTCTGTCCTTTAATATAACTGTGTTGTTTTCCTCATCAATCCCAATCTTCTCAACAACATTTGGGAATAGAAGGTTGTTTAAAAATGTTTTCAAATCTTTATTGAAAGCCACAATCTTGATTTTCTTGTTAAGCATCTCGCTGATTTTTTTGGCATTAACAGCATTCTTACCTATTGCCTTGCCAATATCTTTCTGAGGCACAAAGAAGTTCAGAACCCCTTTCTTATCCTCAAAACAATCAATCAACCGAGTCTTCGCAACCCGCTCAAAAACCCTCATATAGTTCAAGGTGTTTTGATCGTATGTAATTCCCTTTGCCATTCTATTTTGTTACCTTTAGCCTTATTTAAGAAGCGTTACTATTGAGATGTTATATTGCTTCTTGCAGACAGCTCCAAGCTGACTATTGTTAAGCTTAAGAGGTTTAATCTCAAAGTCCCCTATTTTTTGGAATCTCTTCAAATCCTTCTTTAGCTCTTCCTTTGTATTTGAAGCAGTAAAGATGGTTTTTGCGTTTCCCTTCTTGATAGCTTTAATAGCCTCTTTCTCTCCAAAGAGCAATTTACCGCTCCCCAAATTCTTTCTAACAATATCAATATTCTCCTCTGGCATTCTTTTCACCTTTTTCAATTCTTTAAGTTAAGTAAGTAAGTCATATCTAAGCTTTCTTCTTCGCTTTTAAATCCTCAATCTTGCCCACATATCGCAGCTTTGGCAACCCTGTTCCAATCCTAATAGGCTGATTAAGCATAACATTCTCAATGACCGAATGCAAGTAATCTCTGGTTCCCTTCAAAGCAGCGTTTGTGAAGTGTTTTATTGGCGTTTCAAACGAAGCAGAAGCAAGTACTCCTTGCTTGCTCTTGATTATACCGTATCTTGTTATGCCCTCAATCTCTCCATTTAGGCACATGGTATCAGCAACCAGCATGATATGTCTTATGTCAACTGTAATACCTTGCTCTTCTAATACAGTAGAGACCTCGTCAATAATCGCTTGCCTTGCCGCTTCTATCCCCAAAACATCCTCAATCTCATAGATGTCATTGCTCTTTGTTTTGTTCGGATCAACAAAATCAAGCTTAAGCACATCCTTGAGGTTACTCCCAGCCGATATTATAACCAGCTCTTCTTCTCCTGTCAGAGGGTTAGTCCTCTTGCTTGGAAGAACATGTGTAATCCCTTTTATGCCGCTGATAACAAGGTTCTCCAGCTTTTCTCTTACCCTGAATACCTCGTTAGGACCTTTTTCTCTCCTTAACTCAACATCAGCTATAATCTCAAACTTGCCTGCTTTTGAGAATTTGGCAATTTTGGTTTTCTTTTTCAACAAGGCTACAACATCGCTGGTCTCTAATCCCGCCTCATTAAGTTTTTCCTTGTTCAAAGCGATGTTTATCCTATAATCGCTAAGATTAATCTTGAATTCATCAGTAATCTCACCAAGTTTAATGGATTTTATTCTCATTGCTAATCTCTTAATTTCTTTTATAGAAGCATTCTTGTATTTCTTGTCAAGGAATATCTCCATCGTTGGAGTCTTTATTTGCTTTCTAGCGTCAAATATCTCAATAACCCTTGGAAGACCCATGGTAACATTCATCTCTGCAACTCCTGCAAAGTGGAATGTGTTCAAGGTCATCTGAGTACTAGGCTCACCAATAGATTCAGCGGCTACTAGTCCGATACCTTCGCCCCCTTCAACCCTTGTTTTTTCGTATTCCTTTACAACTTCTTCCATAATCTCTTTAACCTTTTTATCAGAGGCCTTGGAAGGAATCTTAGATTTTACCTCCTCAATAATACCCTCAGGAAGTATATTCTTGTATTCCGAAAATATAGATTTGCTCATCTTAAATAATCACCCTTGTTTTTTATAATCCTTTACCATTATTGGTTTCTTCTATCTGCTTTCCATTACCTTTGAAATGATAAGATCAACATTAATTTTGCCTCCTTCTGACTTGCTCACATCAATGCCATCTTCTCCATATAAGAACTGAATAATGTTATTATCACCATCTCGAACACTCCCGTC
>CAZOKS010000039.1:0-8411 GCA_964580745.1 uncultured Methanosarcinales archaeon
AAGAGGGATGTTTTTGGTTTTTTGAATTATCCAATAAAAACCCAAACCCGCGAGAATAGAGCTGAAAATTGCTAAAAATGTCCATGCTCTAAAAGAGGCAATCAGGATTGAATGGGACTTTCCGTTAACTAGAATAAAAAAGAGCAAGAATAAATTTAGTATTATAAAAAGGTCCTTCCTCTTAAAAATTTCTTTTTTCTGATTAAGTATGAAAATCAGTCCGCAGATTACAAGAAGAAATATTCCAATTCCCCATCCGACAGCATTGTTAATCATGTTGCTTGAAGATGCTATGAAAAAATCTTTGAATGTATAAACTCTCGATGCGGAGCCTTCTAAGTTGATCAATTTTTCTGATGGTACGAATAAAACCAAAAGCGTAATAAGAAGGGAACCAAAATAAAATATAATTTTATGTTTAAGGCTTATTTTTTGAAGAATTCTGTTTATTCTATTCTTTTTCTTGTAAATGAGATATATTATCGATAAAAAGAGTCCTATTAAGACCAGAGAGAAAACCAGATTGGATTTAACAAAATTAAACAAAGGAACGAGTATTATTTCTAGTCTTCCGTGACTGTCCTTATAAAGTGTTCTTAAATATTTTATATGCCTTATATTTGTTGGGATGTGAAAAAGCGAACTCACTCCAATTCCCGTAATAAGCACAGTAAAGAGGTTTGTTTTCACGTTTCGATCTATAATTACTGAAGACACATACCAGATAAACCAGATCAGTAAACACATTATTGCAGTATAAATGTGATTTATGAGAGTGGAACCTAGTACAATTCCAGCAGCAAATTTCCAGTTGTGGTTCTCTTTTATTTTAGTAAGATAATATAGAAAAACAACGATTAGAACCATGTTGAAGTTCAAAGAAAAGATGAAATGGTTTACCCATGAGATTGTAGAAAACAAGCAAATTGTAGAAAACAGAGCAATCTCTTGATTTTTCTTTATTTTTCTGAATAAGCTTTTTACAAAAAAGAAGAAGAAAGCAATGCTTAAGCCCATAATTATTTGATGGAAGGTTTTTATGGATAGGTAAATATTTCCTACTGCTTGATTCATTACCCCCATGAAAATCTGATAACCTTGGGTATAGGGTTCTGCATAATGATGAAATTTATAATCTGCTTTGAATGTTTGGTGTTGAGAGATATAGTTGGAAACGAAGGCATAGCCCCAGGGATCGTTGTTTTCGAAATAATGATATGCAAAGGTTCCTGACAGATACATAAAAATGGATAAAACCGTTAGGCCCATAACTACGAAGATAAAGATGGACTCTTTTTTTGAGTTCTTCTTTCTTTGAGGAAGTTTGAATTTGCCTGTTTTTATTGCTAATATGGGGAGAATTAAGGAAATTATTAGGTAAATCCAGATATTTAGTGGAATAAAGAGCAAATCTAGAAAGGCACCTAAAATGGAGAAGAATGCGACTCCGAAGCCCAATCTCATAAAAAATTGCTCAAATAAACTGTCTTTAACTTTAATGAAAAAGTCAATTATAAAGCTTAGACCAAGACATATTATTAAAAAAAGCAATACTGGGATAATCATAATCAAATTTATTTAGTCTTTTATTTATATATGTTCCCTTTTCTAAGACGCGAAAGAAACTGTGTTTCATCGAAACCTTTATTAAAATTCTTGGTTATTTTGCTTAAAAATGGCGATTGGAAGATACTTCATTGCTTTATTGCCTGATGAGGATTCTCTGGCAGAGCTTCGCATGCTTCAAAACAAGCTTCTTGCCTTGGACAGAGCAGTCTATAAGACATCTCTCCCCATACACATTACGCTCAAGGAAACCTTTGCCACTCCAGATATAAGAGCTTTGGAGAAAGAATTGTCAGTAATAGCAAAAAATTATTCTCCATTCTTGGTTAAGGTAGAAGGTTTTGAAATCTTTAATCAGAGATGCGTTGTTCTGAAAACTTCAAATCCAAATCCTCTTCAAAGTCTTCATGGAAACTCAATTGATTTGGCTAATAGATACCGCGTGGATGAGTTGAGAGGAGGTTTGTTAAAGGCCTGTATGTCTGATAAGCAGAAGGAATATCTGCTTAAATACAACAATATATTTGTGAAAGAGTTTTTCACTCCTCACATTACTTTGGTATATTTGAGGCAAAAGAAAAAAGAATATAAAGTTCGTGATTTCCTTAATGAAAATAATTTAGATATTGCAATGAAGTGTTTGGGCATCACGATAGTAGATAAGAAGGATAACAAACCTCGAGTGAGTTTTCCTTTTCAGCGCAAATAAACAAATAAAAGGGGCAATTGGTGGGAAATATGCAATGCGATATCTGTGGGAGGGATGTTTCAAATCTCAATGAGGTAGAGGTTGAAGGAACGATCCTCAACCTCTGTAATGAATGCAAGAAATTTGGAAAACCCATTAAGAGACCTACAAGAATAATAAGACTTAAAAGGAGTTCTCAAAAAGACGGGGAAGAGGAGCCATTAGAGATGATAAGGTCTGATTTCTCTTCAGTTCTTAAGTCTGCAAGGCAGCAAAAAGGCCTGAAACAAGAAGAGGTCGCTAAAAGGCTTAATGAAAAGGCATCATTAATACATTCTATTGAGACCGGTCATCACGAGCCTTCTTTAAATCTCGCCAAGAAGCTTGAGAATTTTTATGGTGTTCGTTTGATAGAGAAAGTAGATGAGAAAGAAAGAGGAAAGAAAGTTCCAATGAAGAACAGGTCCTCTGGATTAACTTTGGGTGATGTTGTCCGATTTAAGAAGAAGTAGATTTTTTCTTTTCTGTGTTTTTGGAAAAGAGAAATCGTTAAATTAATAAATCTACTCTTCTTCTTACGATATATGCTTATTTTCGCGATAATAGTTTATTTGATAGGCACTTACTTTTTGGTATTTTGGTTTCTAAGTATTCTGGAAGGGGATTTTCATTATCCTGATTCTGGCTGGAAGAATATGCAAACTTTTCCGACTGTCTCTGTCATTATTCCCGCTTATAATGAGGAAAAGACCATTAAGAAAACTCTTAACTCGGTCCTTGCCTTAGATTATCCCTCTGAAAAGCTTAGAGTTGTTGTGGTTGATGATGGTTCTGAAGATAAAACCTCTAAAGTGGTAAAGGACATCATGCGATTGTATCCTTCATGTGATATTAAATTAATCCAGCAGGAAAACCAGGGCAAGGGTGCTGCTTTAAATAATGCACTTAAAATCATTGGGACAAAATATTTTGCTTGTTTAGATGCAGATTCTGAGGTAGACAAATATTCTCTAAAGAAGATGATCTATCGTTTTGAAAGAAGACAACATTTGAATGAGAAATTGGCAATAATAACTCCTGCTTTAAAAGTGCAGAGCCCAAAGAATTTGGTTCAGAGAGTTCAGTATGTTGAATATTTGATAACAATGTTTTTGGCTAGGGTGTTGAGTAAGAACAAATCAATATATGTGGCTCCTGGTCCTTTTAGTATTTATAAAACTGATGTAATCAAGCAGTTAGGTGGGTTTGATGAAAAGAATCTTACTGAGGATCAGGAGATCGCGTATAGAGTAAAGCAAAGCAAATATGAGATTGAAAATTGTTCAGATGCGTTTGTCTATACCAATGCTCCTGATTCCCTTAAGAGTTTATTCTACCAGCGTAATAGATGGTATAAGGGTGCTTTAATCAATGCTTGGAAGTATAGGAAAATGATGTTTAACAAAGAATATGGTCACTTTGGCATGTTCCAGATGCCTTTGAATTTCTTGACTTTTTTTTTAAGTGCTTCCGCTTTGTTTTTATTCTTTTATTATACTCTGAAACCTTTGTTTAAGCATCTAAAGGATCTTTTTTTAGTTAATTTTGACTTTGTTCCTTTCTTAAAGGATTTATTCCGCTTTAATTTTAATATTCTTGATTTTAATCCTTTAATTACAACGTTCGTGGTTTTCTCTTTACTTGTATTTTTCTATTTTATATATAAAATCTTTAAAGAGTATTTGGAGAAAAAATCAGGTGAGAAGTTGTTTAGTGTAGGAACTTATGTGTTTGTATACTTCTTGTTTTTGGGCTTGGTTGTCTTCGTTGTTCTTTTTGATTTGTCGTTGGGGAGAATTCAAAAATGGTAAACCATTTAAGAAAAAGAAGGCGATTGGCTTTTGTCTTTACTCTCTTATTATTCTTGCTTGGCGTAGCATTAGGGGTTATAGTAGATAGTGCGAGAATTAATTGGTCCCAAAACATGCTGAAAGATAATGAGCTTAGGTATGAAAGCTCAAATGTTCAATATCTTCTTTTATCTTCTACATCCGGGAATATTGACGAATGCGCTCTTTTTCAGAAAGCTTTAGAACAGAATATTGCTGAATTAGGTTATAACTTAGATAGATTGTTGGAATATGAGAAACAGTCTTTCTTTAGGAATGAAGAACAATATGAGACTCTTAAAAGGAGGTATCTTTTGTCTAACATTAAGTATTGGATTCTTTCTTCCAGGGTTTCTGATGTTTGTTCAAATTATGATACAGTTCATGTTTTGTATTTCTATTCTACAGAAAAGTGTGATATCTGTCCAAATCAGGGTGTGATTTTAACATATTTTAAGAAGCTTCTTGAGGATAGGCTCCTGGTTTTCCCAATTGATGTTGACATGGTTAAGGAAGAACCGGTAATTGATCTGTTAGTTACAAAATACAATGTATCGGAATATCCAACCCTCTTCATTGATGATGAGAAACGGGCGGGTTTGTCTGATAAAGAAATGCTGGGCGAGCTCATCTGTGAAAGGTATGAATCTCCTCCAAAAGAGTGTACTCCTTATTTAGATTGATTTTTGCTGTCTTTTGCAGTAGCTTATTGTTTTTGATTTCAATGAGGCGATAATGGTGCCTGAAAAGCAGGAATTAGAATTTTATGTTGTGTTATCAGTAGTGATATTTGGGATTCTATTTGCTCAATTCTTTCTAGTCAAAGTTAATTTAGGCAGGGCTTTGTGGTGGGATGAGGCAATATATATCCTGATGGCAAAGAGTATTGTTTCAGGAGGGGAGATTGGCTTTTTTGAGGCTTTTAGACCTTTAGTTTGGCCGATATTGCTAAGTCCTTTTCAATGGATTTCTAATCAAAGAGCATTGGTTGTCTCATTATCGGTTTTGTTAAATCTTACTAACCTTTTGCTGGTGTATTTGATTTTTAAAAAGATGACAAATAGGATGATTGCACTTGTATCGCTTCCTTTTATATTCTTTTTCTCCTCTGTTTTGAAGCTGTCTTTACTGGGTTTAAGTGAACATATAGCCATTCTTTTTGGTTTGTTAGCTCTCTTGCTCTATTTCAATAATAAAAAGAAATGGGCTGCACTTTTTTCAGGCTTGGCTTTTCTTTCAAGATTTATTTTCGGTGTTGTTTTTTTGGGCATCCTTATTTCAGAGATTTTTGATTTCCTCAGAAAGCTAAGAAGTACAAAAGAAAATAAAGAACAAATATATGAATCAGAAATTCTCTCGGTAATTTGGATTATTTCTATCTTTTTAATAGTTATTACTCCTTATCTTGTTTGGATGAAAATCTCTTTTGGTTCTTTTTTTTATGCCTTTAAGAGAGCTGCTGAGGTTTTAGCCATTTCAGGGGGAATTAATGATTTCGGACCTTTTTATTATTTGATTGAGCTTCTCAAGAGAGTTCCTTTTGTGGTGTTGTTTCCTTTTTCTTTAATTCATCTTTTCAAGAAGGGCAATAGGAAGGAGACCATTGCCTTTTTTACGATAATTTTAGTTATGTTCTTGTATATTTCCTTTTTTGTTCAGCATAAAGAGTTAAGATATCTGAATTTTGTGGTTTTCTTGGTAGTTCCTATCTCATTATCAATTCTAACTTTCCTCTGGAAGATAAAGAAGAGAGTTCTACGTGCCAGTGCTAAACTAAGTGTTTTAGTATTCCTGTGGTTACTCTTTTTCTGCGTTGAACTGCCCTCTGCTGGATATTTGTTTGAAGGCTTTGGAAAATCTCATTTGACTGATTTTATAGCTCTGATTCCAAAAAACGAGAGTGAAATAATCTCTTCCGACCCCATCTTAGGCGTATATATTAATGCTAAGATTTTTACTTTTTCTAATGATTATTATGGATTTAACCAGCTAAATAATTCTGAGGCTCATTATCTTTTCAGAAATAATTGTTCTTTACTATGCCCCTCCAACCTATCCATGAAATGTGAATCTGCGAGAAAGAAGCTTCTTGATTTCCTTTCTAATAAAACCCTTGTAGAAACTAGAGTACTTGATTCTTGTAATATATCTTTATATAAGATAAGGTAGTTAAGGAGTCAATGTGTTTTTTAGGATTGTTATCTTTTCTAATCCCGTCTGGATTTCTTCGGTTGAAAAAACCTCTTTATTCCTCAACAAAAAGAGCAGCCCTTCTTCATCATATTCCCATACTAACCCGTTTCTCATCTCATCAGTGATTATTATATACTTTATGCCTAATTCTCTGGCGGCGGTAAGCGTATCCTCTATGTTTCTCGAGTAGTAGAGCTTAAAGATATCTGAAATTGTTTTATTATTATATCTTTTTGTGTTATTCCAATGCTCTAGTATTTCCTTGAGGTTTCTTCTCAATCCCATACTTGGTTGGATAGGGTATATATCTGTTTTGGAATTTGGTCCTGCATCCACGCGGGCAAGATTATTCTCTTGAGCATACATATAATTAAGCAAGGGAAGATAATATGGGTGGCTAGAGAGATTCTGCAGAGGATATCCCTTGATAATATCCTTTGATTCTTTAATGAGGACACTATTTAGGTTGATAGATGGGAGCGTTGTGAAAAAAGAAAGAGTGCTCAACAGCAAAACGGCAAAAATAGCGCCCGCAGTGGCAATCTTTGCGTTTTTAATATTCCATTCTTTTGTGATTAAATCTTTTAAGGCAACGCCGGCGAATATGCAGAATATAATGTTTGCAAAAGGCAGATAGTATAATGATTGAAAGAGAAGCAGAGTACTTCCAATCAGCAATACAATCAGGACTTTTTTCTGCTTTTTAATTTTGCTTACAAACAAGCCAATGAGACCATAAATAAGAGTAATTATAAAGATGCCAAAGATATTTCCAAACTCAAATGTAATTTCGAGGATGCTTGTGGGGACATATTTAGGGAAGGCAAATTCAAACTCTGTTAAGATGTAAAATGAAACAACAGAGATTGAGAACAAGATTCCCAAGAAAACCTTTGTCTTTCGGAAGGTTTCTGTTCTCAAGATGTTAAATATAAAAATAATACCAGTTATTATGAGGGCTGCAGGAGAGAGAAAAGCAGATACCACTAAGAGGAGGGTCCCAAAAAGCTTTCCGAGGAGAGAAGAGGTAAGGTAAAGTAAGATCCCTGAGAGAAGGAGAAATACTAATATCGCGAGTGGATTTATTGTAGATTGAAAGAAAAGGTTAGGAGGAGATAGACAATATAGTAGGCCAGCAAGCAATCCTTCGTTCTTTCCTACTATGAAGTGGACTGTTTTTATAACGGCGAATAATCCAATTGCGGAGAGCCCGGTAAGAAATACCCTGACAAAGATTAAGGAAGGTAAAAGCTTGGTGAGGTACAATGCTATCCTGCTCAAAAAAGCACCTTGAAATATTGTATAGGATATTGGAGTTCTTGGCACGCTTTCGTAATGATTTATTGTTATTGCAAAATTGATTAAAAGAATATTCAATAGGAATAGCAAACCCAGCCACACAAGATACCTCCTATTTTTTTTCGGTTTCATTTTCTTTGTTCGATGCTTCTCTCATAATGGTATATCTTGACATATTTATCTTCATAAACCTTTTTTATAAAAGGCGATTCTTCTGCATAATGCAACTCTTTAATTCCATACACTTTCTCTATTTCGGGGTTGATTGCTATATAGCTTAGGTCATACTTATCTAAAATCTCTCGCGCGTTTGTTTCGAAATGTGAGGAGTATATTTTATCGTATTCTTCTAATCTTTCCTTTGGATCCTTTATTGCAATGAATGAGGTTGTGAGGAAGACTTTTCTATTGGTGTAAAAAGAAGTAGCATATGCCTTATTAAAGTCTACGACAATTCGGGCGTTTTCAGGGGTTTTCTTTTCAATGAAGTTCAGCCCTTCTTTGATTTCCTTAAGTTCTTTATTTTTGGAAGAGTTTAATCCAAAGGATATTGCAGGTAAAAGGGAAGAAAGGATGAAAAGCACGACCAACCCACTATAAATGAACTTGTGGAACCTAGCAACCTTGCTTCTTTTTATTGAGAATTTAAGATGGTTGAGAAAGACCGCAAACTGAGCTGCAAAGAAAACACCCAATAAGGATACCCCCAATTGCCAAGGCAATATCCTTAGCCAAAGCAACAGCAGAGTTGAGAGAATTATCGCTGTGGTAAAATGTTGCTTTTTAATCTCTCTGCT
>CAZOKS010000040.1:0-7714 GCA_964580745.1 uncultured Methanosarcinales archaeon
ATTTGAACCCTGGTGCCCTTTCGGACAGAGGATTAGCAATCCTCCGCAATGGCCAAGCTATGCGACCTCGGCATAAAGGGATTTCTAAAGCAAATAAGAGAAAGTAATAGTTAATAAAGCTTTTTACGAAGTCGCGACCAAACGAGCAAAGCGAGTTTGCGTATGCGACCTCGGCATGTTTAGTTTGGAAAGCACAAATATTTTTAAAGGTTTTGAAAAGAAGAGTATTTAATGAGAAACAAAAGTCACAGAAACTTCGTTTTTCTATTATTATCTCAAAAAATGCTGTAAAAAGCTAATGAAAGAATACAAGCCAGAGGTAATCAAGATAAACAACCTGCTCCATGAATATGATTTGATTGAGCCATCAAAGAACTTGGTCAAGCTATGGGGATATGATAATATCTAACCTTCTAACACTCCCAAAACAAGCAATGGGAAGATTATGCTTGCCTCTCCGAAAACCTTTATGGTGTTTTCTTTCTTGCTTAACTTGCCCCAGGAAACTGCTTCATCAGGGTTGGCTCCTGCGTTAGAGCCTTCATACTCTATGCCTAAATTGATGTATATGGTATAGTCTGCTCCACCTCTAAAGAGATTGGCATTGCATATCTGATGCTTGGGAACTGAGCCGCCTATGGCTATTATACCTGTTTTCTCTGCGTTTAAAGCTATGTCTGTCAATTGCTCTATGTCATCTGCGATATCTAGCTGGAAATCGGGATGTCTCTTCTTGAAGAAGTATATCATGTCGCCTATTGAACCATCTGTTAATGGCAGGCCAAAAAGGGGAATACTGTTTTTGTATGCCTGATAAACAAAGCTTTCTTTGTATCTAAGCTCCCTGTCTTTCTTTGCCTGAATCTCTAATTGTTTGCCCATTTGATAGCAGAAGTCCACGCTGTTGATTGGCTTTCCATCCTTTTCCTGTTTCTTGTATAATCTTTCCAATAAGGAGTTCATGTACCTTTCGAACCAGATATACCTGTTATTTGGTATGAAAAGATTACCTGTTCTGTTTATGCCATGATCTCTCAGTTTTTCTCCAGGGGCATCATAATCTCCCAAGACAAAGGGTTTATGGGTTTTGATTATGTCTTCTTCTACTCCTCCTGCAGTAGTGGATAATACATGAACCATCTTATGCTTTACAAGATATGCAATTATGTCTCTTACCCCGCAGCTCGCCATGTTAGAAGTAAAGCCAAAGAAGATTATGGCATTTTCCTTTAACATTCTTTTAAACAATTGGATTGCCTTATACAGGGAAGTTGCTTGAAAGCCAGTATTGTAAAAGGAGTTGATGAATTCCTTTATGGAAAATTTCTTATCAAAGTTATATCCCTTTACTGGAGGCCAGCCTTCTAAATCAATTGATGGCTTCAGAATATTCTCCTCTGGCCTGGGCTTTTGTTTTTTTTCATTCATAATATGAGTGTTCCCGCAAAGTATTTAAAAATAACTATATAAATAAACGCAAAGTTTTAAATATTGCTTTGAAATCCAAATAATTGCGCTGAATAGCGGGGTGGGGCAGCCAGGAGTGCCCGTCGGGCTCATAACCCGGAGGTCAGTAGTTCAAATCTACTCCCCGCTATATTTCTTTTTTACAATCCTGACAAAAAGATAAATTAAAAGAAATCTCCCTCAGAAGCAGAATAAGTGCTCCCAGTTCATCTAAAGTTGCATATAATCCACTTTTTCAATTTTAAATCAATAACCAATTCATTTATTTGGGGCTCGCAGGGAATTATTGGCTTAAGTTAGAACTGCTTAAAAGAGGGGCTCTTCCTATGCCCAAATAATCAAATCCAAACTCTTTTATCTTCTGAGGAGAATAGAAGTTTCTGCCGTCAAATACAACATAATGTCTCATCTCTTTCTTTATCTTCTCAAAATCAATACTATTGAAAATCGGCCATTCTGTTGCCAACACTAAGCCGTGAGCATCTTTAAACAGGGATTCCAGATTTTCTACCAGAATTGCGTCATTAGAAAGATGCGGTCTTGCATTTTCTAATGCAAGAGGGTCATGCGCTTTTATGGTAAAATTATGCTTTCTAAGAAGGTTGGCGAGTTTGATGGCTCTTGATTCCCTTACATCATCACTATGGGGCTTAAAGGACAAGCCAAGGAAAGCAAGAGTGGGAGAATCAATGTTCTTCTGGCTATAATAAGCAAGTATCTTCCTTGCAAAGAGCTCTATCTGGGTTTCATTTGTGTTTAGACAATGCTCTAAAAGGTTTAGTTTGATGCCTTTATCATGAGCAAAGTTCTTCAATGCGGAAACATCTTTGGGGAAGCAGGAACCTCCGAATCCCAGGCCTGCATTCAAGAAAGCATGCGGGCCTATCCTTTTGTCCAACCTAAGTCCTTTTGAGATTTCGTTTATATCAGCGCCGCATACCTCACATAACCTTGATATCTCGTTTATGTAGCTTATTGAAAGTGCGAGGTATGAGTTTGCAGCATACTTTATCATCTCAGCGGATTCAAGGTTTGTAAACAGAATAGGAACTTGCTTTTCCATCAATGGCTTGTATATCTCTTGAATCAATGACCTGAGAGAATCATCAGAGAGACCTGCAACAATCCTATCAGGATGCAATAAATCCTTGACTGCCTGTCCTTCTCTCAAGAATTCTGGATTTGAAACCACCTTGATTTCCTTTCCTTTATCCTGAACATATTCCTTTATTTTCCTATTGGTGCCAACTGGAACAGTTGATTTTGTGATTAAAACAGAGCCATCTCTTAAATAAGGAGTAAGTTTGTCTAAAGCGTCAAACAGGTATGAAAGGTTTGCTCTTCCATCCTTGCCTTTTGGAGTGCCTACTGCCAAGAATATGGCCTGGGAATTGTCAATACGAGAAAAATCAGTTGAGAAATGAAGTTTTTTGTTTTCCAATGCCTTTTTTAACATATCCTCGAGATGTGGTTCATATATGGGGGATTTGGCTTTGTTTAGCATGTCTACCTTTTTCTCATCAATGTCAATTCCAATAACTTGATGACCAAAATGAGCTAAGCAAACTGCTAAGGTTGTCCCAACATAGCCATTGCCGATTACTGATATTTTCATTGGAATCTTTGTTGGTTTTATGTTGATGATTTAAAAAGTTTTCTATAGTATGATATGGTAATACTTAAGTAATACTTTTGTTTTATAAAAGATATGAAAGAAAAGATAGCAATTAGCATTGAAAGAGTAATCTTGAAGAAAATAGACCGGTTGATTGAAGAAGAAAGGTACAAAAACAGAAGCAATGCTATTGAAAGTATGATTCGGAAACAGCTAGAGAGGGATACAAAGGCAGTTATTCTTTCGGGCGGTTCTTATGAGAAGAATTTGGAAAAGGGGGAGCTCAAGTGTTTGAAGAGATATAAAGGAAGAAGCGTGCTGGATTGGCAGATATCTACTTTCAAGAAACAGGGATTTAACAGCATTTATTTCATTGGAGCTGAAAAAACCATAAAAGAGATTATTGCCAAAGAGGGTTTCAACATTACCAAGAAGGTGGAGTTTGTAGTGGATGAGACCAATCAGGGAAATTTTTCCTCCTTAAAGAATATCAAAAACAAGATTAATGATGATTTTTTGGTTGTTTATAACGATATATTCTTTGATTATGATTTGAAGGAATTGCTGAATTTCCATAGGAGAGAAAAGACCTTGGTAAGTGTTATTTGCACTGTTTCTCCTGAAGGCAAAAGGAAAGGCGAATTCGTTTTAAGGGGAGACAAGATTATTGATTTTTCTCAGAAAGGCGGGAAGGGCAGCCATATATTCACTGGTTCTATTTTCGCTATGTCCCCGGAGATTCTGGATATGAAAGGCAAGAGAATTGAGGAGGATCTCTTTCCAGAGTTGATTAAGAGAAAGATGCTTTCAGGCATAATTTTGCCTGGCCAAAGGATACACTTTCAGGGGGAGTGAAGGCAAGGTTGGATCAGGTCAGAAGCTTTCTTGCTTTATTTCTATAACGGCTTATATCATCTTGTTTTAAAGTCTCAATGAAATTGAAAAGTATTGTAACAAAATCTTCGGCATCCCGAATCATATCTTTTACTTCTTGTTCTGCTACATTTGAATCCACATAGTATTGTTTGTCTATTCTTTCTTTTTTGGCTTTTTTTATAGGTTTGTTATCTATCTCGAAAAGCTCTTGAAGCAGCCAGATTGAGATTGTGTGATTTTCAGATTTGATTCCAACGCTAAACAACACGCTTAGCAAAGCGAAATACATAGAATAATAAGCCAGAGCGATTGAATCTTCAAGATTCTTTATTTTAAAAAGAACTCTTGAGGACTTTAAGGATTTGTGGGCTTTCTCCATATATGCCTGAGAGATATCTCTATTTGGTTCAATAATTAAAAGTTTTCCTTCTTTCCTTAGCTTTGAAATCAGAGTTTCTATGCTCATGATATCTCTCAACTCCTTTGAGAATCACATGAGCCTTATCAATCTCCTTGATTAATAAACTCTGCCCAGAGAATTTCCCGATTTTTACGCTTATCCGCGTATCAATTGCTTCCACTTCTTTTTTTATCTTTGGGCTTGATGTTTCCACAAAGATGTCTATGTCGCTGTTTTTATTTGCAAGACCTTTAGCGTATGAGCCAAATAAAACTGCTAATTTCACTTTGGAGTTGGCTCTAATCTGAGAGGAGATTCTTCTTAATAGAGGATATCTTTTAATTGCTTTTAAAAATTTGTAGTGCTCTGAGATTAGAATGAATTGCTCTGCTTCAGCAGTTCGCTTTAGAAAGTAAACCTTATTTCTTCCTTCAAAATTGAAATCAACAACATTGTGCTTCTCGAGTTCTTTTAGCTTTCTGAGAATCGTCATCTGATTTGTGTTTAACTTTCTTGCTAAGCTCCTTATGTGCTGAGGAGAGTGGTATATTTGTTCAATTATCTCATACTTGTAATTTTTTTGTGACATATGTAACAAAAAAGTTATAATACTATTTAAACTTATCCATATTTGGATAATATTACTTGGAAAGAGTTAAACAATGCTTTCAGGCATAATTCTGCCTGGCCAAAGGATACACTTTCAGGGGGAGTGAAGAACAAAAATCATTCTGAGAAGTAATCCTGCAAGAGAAAACCTATTTGGCGCACAAATTCCACTGCATTGTCATATATTTCTCTTAATCTTCTTTGGGTATAGGGTTTTATAGCAGAGTATCTTGCAATTTTGCTTTCTTTTTTAGCATCATCAAAGTAATGCACATACTCTTCTTTGAATATTTTATGAGACCTGTTAAGCAATTCAAAATCTTTCTTTTTAATTTCATTAGGTACAAGCAAGGCTCCCAAAGCAATCTGAGCGGCATCATGGTCCAGAACCTCATAACCCTTATACAAAATTGCTGCCTTGGCCGCATATAACATGGAGTAGTATGAAATGGTTATTGCCCAGTAATCCCAAAAGAGTTTCTTTGGCTGATCCTTTGTTGGCTGAATATCCTTTACATGTTTTGCGATTAGTAAACTGTTTTCTGCTTTATCTAAGAACAATTTTATCTTATAGGATTGATTAGAAAGCCTAATTCTTTTCTCTTCAATACAGGATTTAAACAACTCCTTGTATTCTTCTTTGTCGAATAGCATTGGAGACACTCTTCCAAAACCCTATTGGATTATTCAAAACGATATGGTTATAGAGAGCTTGTTTTCCCACATTCTCTTCTTTCGCAACAAGCATTGATTTAAATTCTTTAAAAGTGATGTATATGGGATTTATTTCCTTGCGGAACAATAGTTCGTATTTTGAAAAAGATATGCTTCTGTTGCCTTTTTTGTTTATTACCATGATGTCGATGTCACTTCTTGCGGTTTGCGTGCCTTTTGCATAACTGCCAAACAACAAAACGATATCGTTAATGGACAACTCAGAGCTTATTTTCTTTACCAATTGGTTTTTTTGCAGGAATTCTTTCTTTTCTTCATATGATGCTGTTGCAAGGTATGCCACGACTGCCTCATTATTCCATCTTATCCTTACAATCTTGGCCTTGCCAACTTGCTGAATAACCAGCAAATCACTCATGCCTTTTATACTTCTATAAAAACTTGCATAAGGAATATTGAGTTTGTTGCTCAAACTATGCATCGTCGGCTTTTCAAAGGGATTCTTTCCAAGGTGCAATAGGATTCTATTTTTATTATCCATATCTGGATAATGTTATCCATATTTGATATATAAAACTTCTGCTTCTAATTATCAGAAATATTCGTTGGGTTAATAAACTCTGCCCAGAGAATTTCCCGATTTTTACGGTTATTGCTTGACCTCTTCAGACCTGCCCTTCTTGCAAACGAGAATGCCGTCCTTGCCTTCAACAAGAATGATATTATCAAGTCCAATGATTCTTACCTCTTTATTTGACAGAATGAAGTTATTACCTTCCTTGTTTTGGGCAATGAAAGGTATTAATGAGTCAAAGGAACCAAGATCGCTCCATTCAATATCAAGAGGAATTACTGATATGTTTGAGGATTTCTCCAAGAGGCCTTTGTCTATGGAGGTTTTGGAAGTTTTGTTGTATTCAGCCAAAAGATCTCCTTCATAGATGGAGTATAAGTCTGGTTGAGCCTTTTTAAGCTCTTTTTCAAAAACGTCTTTACGGAAGAGAAACATCCCTGAATTCCAAAGATAGCCCTGTTTGAGGTATTCTATAGCGGTTTCTTTGTCTGGTTTTTCCTTGAATTCCTCTACTTTGTTGCCCACTGCTTTGATATAACCATATCCTGTTTTGGGAGCATTGGGTTTTATGCCAAAGGTTACTAAGGAGTTGTTTGCTAACTGTTTTGCTTTTTGTAATGAGGAGACAAATATCTGGTCTTTCTTTATTGTATGATCAGAAGGCAAGAATAAAGCATATTTCTGAGTATGCTTCATTCCAAGGGCTATTGCCGGCAGGGTGTTTCTTGCCTCGGGCTCTACAATTATACTATCTTGACAGAAGTCTGGCTCTAATTCCTTCATTTGAGCTGTAATCAAAGGCTTAAACCTGCTGTTGCAGATAAAGAATATCTGGCTCGGAGAGGTTATTTTTTTGGCTCTCAAAAAGGTTTTCTGAAGCAGGCTTTGGCCATCGAGGAAATCAAACCTTGTGAACTGCTTTGGCCTTTCTTCCGTGCTAAGAGGCCAGAGTCTTTTGCCACTTCCACCTGCCAGGATAAAAACCTGCAGCTCAGTCTTTGTCATATTGGAATTCTTTTTGAGTTTTGGTTGATTCAAGATGGTAATTGATTATTTTTTGAAGGTTGGAGGCTTCTTTTCCCGAACCAAATACGAGAAAAGTATCTGGCACCATTATCGAGTCCTGCTCTTTGGCCGAGTAATCATCAAAAAATTCCTTCACAGTTCTATCAATTGTTTCTTTGCAAGTAAAATTCTCTACCTGTTCTTGACTCAATTCTTTTCCCTCTTTCCATAATACCATTTCTGGATTAATATTAGAATCCCGACTAGGCTCAAAATATGAAACATAGTAATTTCCTTTTTCCCCTTTATACTTGCGTATTCTTATGTATAGATGGTCCATTGTATCACCTTGGTTGGCTCTGATAAGAACAATTATTAATATTTTGCGATATTTGGAGGCAATAAAGAGAAGTAGCAGGGTTCTAATTCCTTGAACTCGGAAACAGGTTTTAGAATTAATCAAAACTAACTCTCACACCAAGAGAATTGAAAA
>CAZOKS010000041.1:0-7649 GCA_964580745.1 uncultured Methanosarcinales archaeon
TTATTCTTATTAAGAAGGTATGGTGTTTGCGAATTATAAAAATGTACGAGAAAAAAGCAATTGATTTAAAAGTACCTTTAATAAAGCAAAGGACAAAGTATGATTGCTCCATTGCTTGTGGTTTGATGATCCACCACTATTACAAAAAAGATATTGAATATAATGAGTTCATTGTTAAAAAGGACACGTTAGGAAGGGCAAATATTTTTGATTTGGCAATTTCTTTAAAGAAAAATGGTTTAAAACCTAGTATGTTGTTTTTTAATTATTCTTTTTTTGATGATGCTCATTTTCTTTCACTACTTAAGAACATCGCTGATGAAGGCATTCTTGGAACTATTAAAGAGTGTATTTTGAAAAAGATTCAAGTAAGGCACAAAATTTTCTTTGTAAGAAATATAGAAAAGTTGCTCATAAGTAAGACCAATCTTAACGTTCGTTTCTGTCAGAGAAATAAGGAAAATAAAATTAAAAAAGTGGAGAGGGCATTTTATAGTGATTAGAGGTTTTGATGAGAAATACTTTTATTACAATGATCCCCATTGGGATGATAAAAAGTTTGGAAAGCATAAAATAGAAAAAGAATTATTAATGACAGCAATCTATCGAACAAATTTCCCCGCTATTTTATGGATCGAAGATGAATCTTAAAGTATAATATATCCATGCATAGGAGATGCTTTTATTCAATGGCATATAACAAATAAGGGCATATATGATTAAACTTTGATTCGCTCTTTTTGGCCCAAACAGAACCGAAAAACCATAGTTTTATAAAGGGAGCATATACCCCCTATATTGCAAAGAGTCGGGAGAAACAGAGGGTTCATACTCATTCTGTTTCATTAATTCCTCTGTTTTTTATAACAGAAATCATGTTTAACAAAATAGAGAGTAAGATTCTTTAGTAGAATAATTAGAGGTAAAAAATGACATTTGAATTATTAGAATTAGATGAAAGGATAATTTCAGCTTTAAAGGACGAAGGGATAGACAGCCCAACAGAGATTCAAAAGCTTGCGATTCCTGAGATTAAGTCCGGAAAGGATGTGATTGGGATATCAAGCACGGGTTCTGGCAAGACCTTGGCCTTTGGTGCTCCAATTATTGAAAAGGTTGTAAAGGGAGCAGGGTTGCAAGTGCTTATAATGGCACCTACCCGTGAATTAGCGCTTCAGATTGCAGGGGAAATGAGAAAATTCTCCCGCCATTATAAACTTCGAATAGCGGCTGTTCATGGCGGAGTTTCTATATACCCGCAGATAGAGCAGATTCATCAGTCCGAGATTGTGGTTGGAACCCCAGGAAGGCTGATTGATTTGATTCAGCGTGGAGAGATTGATTTGTCTAGGCTGAAGATTGCTGTGCTTGATGAAGCTGATAAAATGGTGGATATGGGTTTTATTGATGATGTTGAGTTTATATTCAGCAACATCCCCAAAGACAAGCAAGTATTGCTTTTTGGAGCTACAATATCAAATGAGATTGAAGACCTGAAAAGGAAGCACATGAACGAGCCAGTTTATGCAAGAGCCCGGGCTCATGTTAAAAGAGAAAACCTAAAGCAGTATTATTATAATGTTAAGACGCATGAGAAATTTTCTCTTCTAATGCATTTGCTTAGGAAACATGAGGATGAAAGCGCTCTGGTTTTCTGCTCTACGCGTGTTATGGTTGAAAGGGTGGCTTTTAACCTCAGGAAGCATGGAATCAGCTGTGATATGATACATGGAAAGCTCAACCAGCCCAAAAGGATGCAGATAATGAAAGAGTTCAATGCCGGAAAGTTTAGGGTTTTGGTAGCCTCAGCAGTGGCGGCTCGTGGTATAGATATTAAGAAGTTGCCAAGGATATATAATTATGATTTGTCTGATGATGCTGAAGAATACATTCACAGGATTGGCCGTACCGCAAGAGCAGGAGAATCCGGAGAAGCCATAACTCTTCTGTCTGAGAGAGATTATCGTACCTTTGATCAGATTCTTAACAGATACAGAGTGCAGGTTGAAGAGTTGGAAACCGAGGATTTCCCAAACGTGCCCTTTAGTAAGGCACCTCTGAGACCCTTAGGGGAACATGAAAGAGGCAATTATAGAAGAGGAAATAACAGAAGAAGGGGCAACAGCACCAGCAACAAAAACCACAGAAAAGGGCATGGGCATAGAAGGTAATTTCTCTTTGGATGTTGGGAAGAAGATGTTTTCTATAATTTTTGTTTCCGTATTAAAAAAATATTAAGCCCAATAAGAAGGTTGTAAGGTTAGCCACAAATGAGATTAAAAGTGCTCTTTTATATTCAACCTTTAAAAACCACTTAAGCAGCAAACTTTCGGTTAAAAATACCAGAATTTCAATAATTCCTAAATAACTTCGAAAAGCGAGATAAAAATATGTTGCGACAGGCAGAGTAATTGAATTAATGAGTAAGGAGTACAATAATAATCTGAATGGATTTTTTTTAATAAATATAAATAAGATTATAAATTCAATTATTATTGTGAGTACCAATGGAAGAATTGACTGTCTTGATGGGCGGGGTCGAATGTTCTGGGAAATGTAAGCTTTTTCTTCAGTGTTTCCATCAGTATAGGTATAAATTACTTTTGACTTGATGAGCTCAAGTTTGCTGTCTGTTAGGTTTTTGATTCTGAATACCTCAACGATTTTATCAAGCGGAGAAAGAAAAAAAACCTGGTCTTGTGAGTAAATCTTAATATTTGAAGGTGTAGCATTACTTGATTGTAAAAATGATTTCATGTATTTTTCGTATTCTGACATATTGCTTCTAGTCCTTCTCATCTGCATGTCTTGCTGTAGCCTATAAAAGTTTGAATTCTTGATTGCATAAACCCTGGGCGAACAGAGTTTATAGAAACCCACACACTCATTTTTCTTTATGACTTTGTATTCGGAGTTCACAAAAACAGGAGACGCGATAAAAGTATAATCAGGAAAATCATCAATATTTGAAATCTCGAAACAGTAACTCACATATTTATATCCTAAGGGAACAATATCTGCCGATACTGAAGAAGAACAAACTAAAAGGATTAAAGTCAAAAAACCAATAAATTCGATTTTCATTTTAGTTCTCTTGTTTAAGTTTTTTTAAAGGTATAATCTCCTAGTTTTTCATAAAATCTAATGTAAGTGTTATAGTGAGGTCCTTACCAATACGGGAACCTCCAACAGGCAATTCAATCCTATTCTCTAGGCAGTCTGCCCATTGGCCTCTATCTAACTTTTTAATATCACAAGTATTAGTAGATTTCTTTTTAAATGTTTCTCCTTGTTGCTGATTCGGGCTTTTAAATATAAACCGCCGTTTAATAGTTACTGAAGAGTAGTTAAACAACGAAAGGTTTATAAATATATGCTTAAGTTCTGGTTTATTAAATTACTTGGGGGTAAAAATGAAAAAATTCTGGAAAACATTAGGACTTGGGGCATTATGTCTTACATTGACCTCTTGTGGGAGCGATGGTTTCTTAGGTCACGGTCTTTAGGGTAACTTAGAAAAATATGAGATATATAGAGTTAATGAGATAGGTGCTGGAGTTTTATCTGATTGAGTAGGGTTAGCAGCAACAGCAAGAAGTCCTTCAGACCCGAAATATGGTACTCCTCATTTTTATGTTGCCATCAGAGCACAAGGACCAACAAATAATAAAGTAGTGATATATGATGTGGATACTGGAGAACCTCTAGAAAAATTAATTATTGATGATGAATAATTTTTTCTATTCTAAACCATAGAAAATGTCCTCGTTATCTGATTAAAATTTATTGGAAATGCCAAATAGCATATAACCTATCCTTTGCTCATTTCCCACCAAAGGAGAGTAAGATGATTGTATAACTTAGATATTTGGGCTTATTAGTATAATCTTTCCAGTATTTAGTCGCGTAATCTTTAAATAATGGTTTTTATTAGCCTAGGAAATTAGGAGGAAACCCAAAATGACGCTTGATGAAAAGGTAGAAGAGGGACTTGCAATGGCTAGAACATATGCTAACCGAGGAAAAGTTTCTTTAATGGATATCGCACTTGACTTTGCGAGAGAGGATGCAGAAAAAGCCGGATATGACATTACTGATCAAATAAAAGAAATTGAAGATATTGGATACAAGAAAGCTATTCATAATGCACTTGGAGGTGCTAGAATACATGCTGAGCGAGGAGAACGCCCGTCCATGTATACAGCACTGGACTCTGCAAAAGATTGTGCCGCAAAAGTAGGGCTAGATATCTCTAGGGAAATAAAAGAGATTGAAGAATTAGGATACATGAATGCTAATCCTAATACGCTTTCAGATGCTAAAAAGCATGCTGAGCAAGGAGATGTTTCACTTATGGAGCAGTCTCCAGACCCCACAGCAGATTATGCAGCAGGAATAGGGCAAGATATCACTGAGCAAATAACGGAAATCAATAAGAGAAAATACCAGAAAGCTATTCGTAAAGGACTTCATAAGGAACTTAAAAGTGCTAAAAGATTTGCTGAGGAAGGAAGAATTCCTGCTATGAATATTGCCCTTGACTTTGCAAGAAGATATGCAGAAGAAGCAGGACAAGATATCACTTGGAAAATAAAAGAAATTACAGATTTAGGATACCATAATACTCTAGCCCGCAGAATTTTAAGAGACTATAAAGCACGCTGAGCAAGGAAGTGCTTGGGTTATAAAATTCCTGAGCTTGCAATAAGTTTTGCAGGAAGAGTAGGAAATGATGCCTTTGGGCAAGTTTCACAGATTCGAACTATGCAAGATTGCTACTAGAATAATTAGGAGGAAACCCAAAATGACGCTTGATGAAAAGGTAGAAGAGGGACTTGCAATGGCTAGAACATATGCTAACCGAGGAAAAGTTTCTTTAATGGATATCGCACTTGACTTTGCGAGAGAGGATGCAGAAAAAGCCGGATATGACATTACTGATCAAATAAAAGAAATTGAAGATATTGGATACAAGAAAGCTATTCATAATGCACTTGGAGGTGCTAGAATACATGCTGAGCGAGGAGAACGCCCGTCCATGTATACAGCACTGGACTCTGCAAAAGATTGTGCCGCAAAAGTAGGGCTAGATATCTCTAGGGAAATAAAAGAGATTGAAGAATTAGGATACATGAATGCTAATCCTAATACGCTTTCAGATGCTAAAAAGCATGCTGAGCAAGGAGATGTTTCACTTATGGAGCAGTCTCCAGACCCCACAGCAGATTATGCAGCAGGAATAGGGCAAGATATCACTGAGCAAATAACGGAAATCAATAAGAGAAAATACCAGAAAGCTATTCGTAAAGGACTTCATAAGGAACTTAAAAGTGCTAAAAGATTTGCTGAGGAAGGAAGAATTCCTGCTATGAATATTGCCCTTGACTTTGCAAGAAGATATGCAGAAGAAGCAGGACAAGATATCACTTGGAAAATAAAAGAAATTACAGATTTAGGATACCATAATACTCTAGCCCGCAGAATTTTAAGAGACTATAAAGCACGCTGAGCAAGGAAGTGCTTGGGTTATAAAATTCCTGAGCTTAGAATAAGTTTTGCAGGAAGAGTAGGAAAAAAGTGAATATTATTAATTCTCAAAAGCAAATGAGATATATTAAGTATCCTTATTTCTGCTAACCCTTAAATGCCTGTTAGTGTCACCCGAATACTTGAAGGGATTGGATTTTAGTAGAACAATGCCAAAGGCAAAAATCCAAAGATTTTCTTGGCGAGCATTTTTATATAATCTGCTTTACCAGGTAATTTGCGATGTCTCTACTATCTTTATAACATAATAGTTGCCAATCCTAAAAATGCGAAAAATCCAAAAACATCTGTTGCGGTTGTTATAAAGATGGTTGCTGATGTAGCAGGGTCTTTTCCTAATCTTTTCATGATTAAAGGAACAATTGCTCCAAAAAAACCTGCTATTATAAGGTTAATAATCATTGCCAAGCCAATTACCACTCCTAACATTGGACTTTTATTCCAGAGCACGGAAAAAGCCGCAACCAAAATACCTATTATAATCCCGTTAATTCCGCCTGCAAGGATTTCGTTGATAATGACTTTTTTGCCTGTTTTCTTTTCAATTTCGTTTAGTGCCAATCCCCTAACAACGACTGCCAATGTTTGTGTGCCTGCATTCCCGCCCATTCCTGCCACTATAGGCATATAGAAGACCAGTAGAACTAATTTTGAGATTGTTTCTTGGAAAAGACCAACGACAGAGGCAGCAAGGAATGCTGTGGCAAGATTAATAATCAACCATTTGTATCTATATTTCACTTTTATCAATGGAGGATCAAGAACGTTTTCTTCTTCACTGACGCCTGCAAATTTCCGAAGGTTGTTTGCCGGCTTTTTTTCTATCAACCTTAATACATCGTCGGAATAAATAACTCCCAATATACTTTCATCTTTGTCCAGAACTACAATTTTGCCGTGAGAAATTTTTCTGAATAAGGATATGACTTCTTCCTCAGAGCTATCATATTCTATAGTAGGAATTTTTTTGATGTATTTGTTGATTTTCTCTCCTTTTTTGGCTAAGGCAAGAGAATAAGCAGGCACTTCCCCAATTAAAAACCCATCTTCAACTGCAAGAACAGTCGGGAATTTCCCTGTTCTTTTTTCATGTTTATGGATTATTCCGGAAAGCTGCTTGAATGTGATGTTTTTGTTGACTTCTACATAATCCAGACTCATCAGGCCAGCAGCCGTGCCTGGATCAAACTTAAACAATAATTCCACTTTTTCCCTGATTTCTTTACCCAGTTCTTTCAAAATTCTTTTGCTTCTTCTGGGATTAATGTTTTGCAGTAAATCGGTTATTTCATCAGGGTCTAAATAATCAAGAAGTTTTAACAGTTCTTTATTACTTAACTTATTCATGATTTCTTGCTGTAATCTTTTTGAGAAACTCAGGAGAAGAAATCCTTGCTTGTTTACAGGAATCTTCCGAAAAACAGAAATCCTCTTCTTTGGAGAAGACAATATTTCGTAAACAAGGCTGTGCGGTTCTCTTATTTTTTTTGTCATATTGTCACGAATATTCTTTGTTTCTTTTTATATTTATCCTTTTTAAGATGCAAGAGAAGTGCGGTAAAAGAGCTTTTTGTCTTACCTCATTCTGCGAGCAATCAAAAATCGAAAAGAACATCAGGTATATTTTTGGAACTCCCCTGCCTCATTTTCTTTGAGATACGCCCGAAGGATTGGGCTTCTCATAATTAATACCTGTTTTGTGGTTTTTTGTGTAGGAAAACCTTTAACACGAATAATGCAATCAATTGCCTAAATCTTTTCTATTAAACAGTTCAAACGAAAAACATTTTGTTATGCCTTTCAAATCAGCAGAAATGTCGCAAAAGATGTGTCTTATTGGTTCTTTCCCCAAAGAGAAAACTTTCTCAACAGGTATGAATGAAGCCAAAAACCAAAACTTGTGAGTCAAATATTCAGAAAACAAATAATGCAATAATTTATCATATCCCCCGTTCTCGGTTTCTTTGATTGAACAATATTCTTGAAACCGTCGAGTCATCTCTTGAGATAACAAAGGATAAAATTCTTGACTCTTATCCAGCTTAAGAGAGTTAAATAGAGAGTTAAATATCAGCTCTAAAGACTTAGAGTAAGAATGAGTA
>CAZOKS010000042.1:0-7118 GCA_964580745.1 uncultured Methanosarcinales archaeon
TTTACCTTACCATCTTTGTTAATATCAGCTATGGGGTCATACTTATCATCTTCACATTCTAAGTCATATGAAGCTTTTAAGCGATAGAAAAGGTTCCCACAAGGACCACACGGACTTAAGTTATTATCAATTGCTGCTTTGCATTCTTCTGGTTTATCATGCATCTCAGCAACGTTCATAAAATCAAGTAACTCAACACGACCATTTTTATCTATATCTGGAATTGGATCATAGTCTTCATCTCCACAATTAGATGAGTAAGCCGCTTTTAAACGAGCGTACAAAGAATCGCAAGGTTCAATCCATTTAACACTTGCTGCAGAAACAACAGCTGCGGAAACAACAGGCATCATTAGCAACGCGAACATCGTAATCATTAAACATACAGTTAGAAAAAGTTTATGATGCATTTTTTCCATTTAATTCACCTCAAACTACAAATCATAGTGAAATGAGATTATATAAACTTTTCTAAAACTTTAAAACCTATTAAAACTATTCATCTCTGGAACGCCTTTATCGCACCCACGTTCTTGGCGGTTTAGATTTAAAGATCAAACAATTCAAGAAGCAGAATTTATCAAAATTTAAACTCCCACTTCCTGCTCTTTCTTGGAAAGCCAGCTCCTAAACCAGATGATAGCAATGAAGAAAGGAACAACATTGGAGACCATCATGGCTATCCAAATACCTTGAATCTGTAAAGAGGTAAAACGGGAGAGTATAAATGCAAATGGAATAGAAATCCCAAACATCCTTACTATGTTTAATACTAAAGAGGGATGGCCTTTACCGACTCCCTTAAATGCTGATGAGATAGCGATTGTGGTTCCAAAGAAAAGATAAGAGAAAGGAACTATCTTTAGGAAAGAGGTACCAACCTCTATTGCTTTGGGAGTATCTGTGAAAAAGCCAACAAGTATGCTAGCTAACAAGAAAAAAGCAATTCCCACCGAAACCATAATAACCGTCATCATTAAGCTGGCAATCTTTACCCCGCTTTTAATCCTGCTCAAGCGCTGAGCTCCATAATTATGGCCTATTATTGTGACTAATGCTGTTGAAATAGCAAAGGCGGGCATTAGAGCAAGGGATTCCAACCTGAAAACAGCGGCAAACCCTGCTAATGCTTCCGAACCGTAATAAGCAACAAACCTGTTTATAAAGAAGAAATTTACAGCCACAAGGAGTTCATCAAGGGTTTGTGGAAAACCTACATACATAACCTTCTTAATTATTTTAAGCTTAAAGACTAGTTTGAAAGGGTTAAGGTTAATATGGACCTTTTTCAAGAGATACCAAAAAGCAAGAACAAATGGTACAAAACGAGCTATCACTGTCGCAAGTGCCGCTCCTTGAACCCCTAAGGCTGGAAAGCCAAACTTACCAAAGATTAACACATAGTCGAGGAATATGTTTATTATTGCTCCGGACGCCATAAATATTGTTGGGATTTTGAATTCTCCAGTCGCCCTAATTATCGCATTAATGGTCATTCCTATTATAAAGAAAGGAGTAGCGAAGAAAAGCCAGTGAGCATATATAGAGGCAAGTTCCAATGTTTCTCCTTCGGCGCCCATTAAGCTAAAAAGAGATTCAGCAGATAATTGACCAAGCACAAAACTCAAAATTGCAACAACCAAAGCAAGGGAATAGGCAATAGCTACAACTTGCTCAGCTTTTTCCTTCTTCCCAGCGCCTAAATATCTCGAGACCAACGAATTGGTGCCTACACCAATCCCCGCTCCAACAGCAATAAAGACAAGAATTATAGGGAACATTAAAGAGGCAGCGGCCAAAGCATGATGGGATATCCTGCCCAAAAAGATAGTATCTACTATGTTGAAGGCGCTTTGCACAAGAAAAGCCAACACCATTGGCACTGAGAATCTCAGAACCAACTTCAGCATATTCTCATTTATAATTCGATGAGTATGTTTCATAAGAAAATGGGGCAAATAGGGTTTTTTATAAAGGTTTTCAAATAAATCATAAAAAGAATAGAAAAGAGTTATCCAAACAACCAAGAAAGGACATTCTTAAAAAATCTGCCTGTGATTAAAGGAAAGCCTTTTCTATTTGCCTGATGTGTCTCTTTATTTTCCCTGGCTTGTGATGAGATTTCCTTTCCTACTTGATTATTATTCTCATTATTATTCTCCTCTGAACCATCTTCTTCTGAATTATTCTTACTCTCTGGTTCCCCCTCGTCATCTTCAGACTCATGCTCATCTTCTATCTTCTCCTCAGAGCCATCATCGTCCTGAGAAGCTATATTTGGCCTGGGTATATTTGAGGGAATATTAGTGCTATCTTCCTCTTCATATGAACCTTCTTCATCTACATTATCCTTGCCTTCTACTTCTCTCTCGTCATCTTCAGAGTCATGCTTATCTTCTACCTTCTCCTCAGAGTCATCATTTTCAAGGCCTTTCGGTTTATTTTCTAAATCCATTTCTTCTCTTCGTTTAGTTTGTTGTTGAGGAGATTCAGAGTTGCTGGACAGAGTGTCATCTTCTGGAGAGGGATGGATGGCTTCATCTCTGCCAATATTTGGGTTTGTTTCTTCGGGAAGCAATTGGTTCATCCCGTCATCAAGCTCATCTTCTATTTCATCTGCATCAGAAATTTCATCTGCATCAGAAGTATCTGGCTCTTCTACAGGTTCTTTCTCATCATCATACTTTTTTCTTTCTGATTCTTCGTCCCTACCTTCCTGATCTTCTGCTTTATCTCTCTTTCTTTCTATTTCCTCGTAAAGGGTTTTTTGCTGAGCTCTGAGTTGCTGAACCTTGTCTTGAATGGTCTTTTCTACTTCATCCTTCAAGTTATCCTCTATTTCAGATATCTCTTCTAATTCATTAGAATATTCTAGGAGAGCCTGCTCTGCTTCTTCCATATTGCCCTCTTGTGCTTTTTGCTTTGCTTCTTCCAATGCATCTTCTGCGAAAGATAGTCTTTTCTCTAATTTCTTCTCTGGCGAGAATGTAAAGAATAGATTGATTTCTTGAAAGATATTCTTTAGAGAAAACCTCCTAAAAAAACCAAATGCTTTTCCTTTATTCACTTCAGGAGGCACAAATGAAGAATCATTACGAGGTGTATTGTTAAAAAAAGGTGGTTTTACCTCCTTAGTACGATTCTTTGGTGTATTATTAGAAGGAGGCAGAGTTTCATTGGTTTCATTCTCAGCAGTATCATTCTCAAGGGTTTTGTTATCAGGAGTTTCATTTATCTGAGGCTTCAATTCCTCATATGCTACATAAACATCTATTCTTCCTGCTCCTTGAGTATTCTCATCAAGGCCTAAATCTTGAGAAGTATCTTCTATAATGTGTTTAACCTCGCTGGGTGCAAGAGAGGGATTTAGTTCAAGAATAAGTGATGCTAACCCAGAAACAAAGGGGGTTGCCATACTTGTTCCAGAGAACGTGGCAGTGTCTCCGTCTAACCCTAAGGAAGTAATGTCTACTCCGGGAGCCACCACATCAGGCTTTGTTCTTCCATCTGCTGTTGGACCACTGCTGCTCCAACTAGCAATATTATCATCTGAATCCACTGCACCAACTGTCAAGGCATGCTCAGCACATCCAGGGGAAAGGATGGTATTTGAATCAGGACCTTTATTCCCAGCGGCCACCACCACAACAATACCTTCTTCAAAGGCTTCATTTACCATTCTGGAAATCGCATCTGTGCCATCGCATACATCTACCTGTGCTCCCAGACTCATACTGATTATATCAACATCGTTATCGATAGACCATTCCAAACCAGATAGAACATCTGAAGCAAACCCTGCTCCATATTGATTAAGAACCTTTATATCATAAAGCTCTGCATCGGGAGCCACCCCTGTTAAAGAATCTTTGTTTGAATTAATTATTCCGGCAACATGAGTGCCATGCCCATTTAAATCATCTGTGCCCTCTTCGGTAAAATCAACATCTTCCACTACATTAAGATAGTCTGAAGAGTCGTCAATACCGGTATCTAAAACAGCTATTTTTACACCCTTGCCGGTAATATTATAATCTCGGATTAAATCAAGATTTATCTGAGAACTAGCTTCATTCAATACCGTTTCAACCTTATAATCTGGCTCAATAGATTGCACAAAGGGCAGCTCTGATATCCGTTCTATTGCTCGAGGAGAAGCATGCAGAAGGGCTCCCTGAAACCTCTTAAAAGAGCGTTGCACTTTAGCTCCCGCAGCCCTTAAGTTTTCCATATGCTTATTCTCAAGAGAACGATTGAAAGAAACTATAACTCTAAGTTCTTGTTCAGAAGTGGTATCGTTTAACTTCTTTTCTAAGTCTGGGCGGATCTTATGAGTATTATCTGCACTAACTACATTTATGGAAACCACTAATAAAACTAAAACAAGTACTGCTGCAATGATTAAATTTTTTGGTTTCATTTTGTTCTTACTTCGCTTTTGATCAATTTTAAATCTTTCGCTTTTATCTTTAGTGGGATAAGAGCATAGAAAACTTTTAAATAAAGAACCTGTTTCTTGGGGTTATGGCTAATTATAAATTTCAATCTGGTATTCCCTCGGATAAGGAGATTAAGAAGATTTTCAAGAAATGGACGGATGAAAAACCTGAAGAGTTTTTTCCAGTTGGAGTTTTGAAAGAATTGGGTTATCAACGAAAGAAATGCAGAAAATGCGGGAAATACTTCTGGGAGCAACCTAAAAGGAATAGGGATTATTGCGGGGAACCTTCCTGCGAGGGCGGCTATTCTTTTATTGGTCATGTTAGGAAAGAGGATATTAGCTTTACAGAGATATGGACAATGTTTGAAAGCTTCTTTAAGAAAAGAGGATACAAATCAATCAAGAGATATCCAGTAATTGCAAGATGGAATCCTACTGTGGAGTTTACTATTGCTTCTATCACAGATTTCCAGCCTTATGTGGTTTCGGGAGAGATACCTCCTCCTGCTGAGCTTTTAGTTGTGCCTCAGCTCTGCCTTAGATTCAGCGATATTGATAATGTTGGGATAACTGGGCGGCATTATACTGGTTTTACTATGATTGGCCAACATGCCTTTCTTCCAAAAGAAGAATTTGACCAAGACAAGTATTTCAAGGATTATTTCCAATGGTTCTTAGAGGACATGAATCTGAAGAAAGAAGAATTGGTCATTCATGAGGATTCGTGGGGAGGTGGAGGTAATTTTGGCGCCTGCCTTGAATTCTTTTCAGGAGGATTAGAATTAGGAAACCAAGTATATCCCACTCACAAGGTAACTAAAGATGGTTTAGAAGAGATGGATTTAAGGGTTTTGGATATGGGTATGGGTCAGGAAAGATGCGTCTGGTTTTTAAGGGGAAGTGCTTCCAGTTATGAGGTGGTGATGCCAAATGCTATAAAATACCTAAACGAAAAGACCGGTTTTCATCCTTCCTCTAAAGAAAAAGAAATCATCAAGAAGTTTCTTCCTTTTTCAGGCTTGCTCTGCAATGATGAGCTGGAGAATCCTGAAATGGTTTGGGATGATATTGCCAAGAATCTTGGTGTTAAGAAAGAAGAATTAAAGAAAGTAATCAACAAATGGAGTGCTATCAATGCAATTGCAGAACATAGTAGGAGTCTGGTTTATGCTTTGGCTGACAGCGGCTTGCCTTCAAATGTGGGGGGAGGGTACAATCTAAGGACTATATTTAGAAGGGCTATGGACTTTATTGAAAGGTTTGGGTGGAAGAATGTTAAGCTGACAGAGCTGGCTGATATCCACGCTAACTCATTGAATGAAGAGTATCCTGAATTAAAGAAGAGTATTGAGACCGTTAAGAAGATTTTAAAGGTTGAAGAGGATAAATACTATCAATCCCTTAAAAAAAGAGAAAAGATAATTAGGAGAATTATAGAGGAATGTAAAAAAGGAAATAAACTTTCTAATGAAGATCTCATTAAGTATTATGATAGCTTTGGTATAACTCCGTCATTAATGCAAGAGAGACTAAAAGAAGAGGGAACTGAAATTAGAATCCCTGATAATTTCTATTCTTATATATCTCAAATGCATGATTCAAAGAATAAATGCAAGTCGACAACCAAGAAAGAGCTTGAGCTTGATGTTCCGTCCTTGCCTGCTACTGAAAAGCTCTATATAAAGGATTATTTAAAGGTGGAATTCAGAGCCATGGTATTATGGGCTAAAGATGATTATATTGTATTGAACAAGACTGCCTTTTATCCAACCTCAGGTGGACAGATGCACGATACAGGAAAGATTATTGATGAAAAAGGGAATGAATATACAATTAAAGAAGTTATAAAACATAATAATCTAATTGTGCATAAGGTGGACGATAAAAAGAAGATTCCATTAAAGAAGAATGATGTAGTTAAGGGAGAGATAAACAAAGAAAGAAGGATTCAATTGAGCCAGCATCACACATCAGCACATATTGTGAATGGTGCTGCAAGAAGGATTCTGGGAGAGCATGTCTGGCAGGCAGGAGCAGCTAAAAGCATTAAGAAAGGGCGGTTAGATATTACCCATTATGAGGGACTTTCAAAGGAAGATATAAAAAGAATAGAGGACCTGGCTAATCAGATAATAAAGGAAGACAGGAAAGTAAACAACTACATTCTTGAGAGAGGAGAGGCTGAGGAGAGATTTGGTTTTAGGATATATCAGGGGGGAGCTGTGCCTGGCGTAGAACTAAGAATAGTAGAGATTAAGGATTTTGATGTTGAAGCATGCGGAGGAACCCATCTAAAATCTACTGGAGAGGCAGAGATTATCAAGATTCTAAAAAGCACAAAGATTCAGGATGGTGTTGTGAGGATTGAATTTGCAGCGGGTAAGGCTGCCAAGGCAATCATTGAGAAGGAGGAGAAGATTATTAATGAGCTGAAAAAGTTGTTGAATTGCAATGAAGAAGAGATAGTTGGGAGGATAGAAGAGCTATTTAAGAAATGGAAGAAGGTAAGAAAGGCCTTGAAAAAGAAGAAGGAGATTAAAAAGGAATGGCTGGTGCTTGAATCAAAAGAGAAAAGCGAGCTTAACAAAGAAGATATCCTTCAGAGAAGTGCAGAGATTCTTTCCACTCAACCTGAGCATCTTACTAATACAGTATCTCGTTTTCTTAATGATTTAGA
>CAZOKS010000043.1:0-7021 GCA_964580745.1 uncultured Methanosarcinales archaeon
AGGAGTCAGGAAGAAGGGGATGAGATTGAAAAACTCAGGGAGATTGCTTCCCTTAAAAGAAAAAACAAGCTTTTCTTGTTGAATGTTTTTGGGATTGCTGTGATTACTTATCTTTATTTTTATTTCTTCATCTCTTGTCCAGAGAGGTTTTTTAGATATATTTGGTATTTGCTTCTATCGGCAATCCTATTCCCTGTTCTTGTAACCTTCTTCCTCTGGCTTTTTGGATATAATGAAAAAAGGAAAGAGCAACACGCTGAAGGCCTGTATTCTACTCATGAATCGGCCATAAAGAATATGATTAGAATTGTTGACTATCATTTGCTTAAAACCGATAAGGAGATTGTAGATGCCATTGATGAGTTAGATAAGAGAGTTGAATTTGCAGAGCTGATTAACACTAATGCTTCCCTAAGAGAAATATATACCAAATTGCAGAAGCTCTATACTCTTTATAAGTCTGAGATGGACCAACAATCCTTAGAAAGGGCATTATTAGATGATATTAGCAAGCTGGAATCAAACAAGGAAGTTCAAACAGCGGCTGAAAAACATCCTGAATTTGCGAAGTTGCTTTCAAATCTAAAGCTTATCTCTCGGGCATATAACTCAAAATTAGACTTGTATGATGAATTAGAGGAAGCAAGAGAGGAAGCAGATGATTTTGATTTGGATGAGCAAAAGGGAGATAACAAAAAACAAGGCTCTGAAGATTAAGATTAAAGCATGAAGTAAAGCATAAATCCCCAAAATAATTATATATACAAAAAAATTTCATATACAAAATACTTTCATATATATACCGTATTATTCAAAATAGTTAGTAAATCACTGCTTAATTCAAGTGTATAAAGAAGGAGACATAAAAATGCCTGCATCAAAGAAGCACCACAATACCAAAAGAAAATCCCTTAATAAGAAGATTTGGTTGATGTACCTCTTCGCTTTTGTTTTTCCTCCTATTGGATTCGCATTAGCAATTTATATGTTGTTTCATCTAAAAGGCCTTCGTTCGGTCTCTCTTAAAAAGCAGATATGGGTTGCATTATTCATCTCAATCTTTATTGGCAGCATCTTATCCTGTGTTGTCTATGAAAAGATAACATATCTTTTAACCCCTGTTGAAGAACTTTCATCGAGACATGGGACTTGCGGCATTATCGGTTTTTATTGCTCCCTTTCAGACATCAACGAAGATACGGTTTCTTTCCAATTAACCAACAGATATGATTTTGCCCTTGATTATGTATCTGTGAGAGTGGGAGAAGATTATTGTACTCCCGCTAATGTATCTCTTGAGCCGATGCAATCAGAGGTTTTTACTTGCTCTGATATTGTTAAGGACACTGGAGAACAAATCCTTCAGTTTGTTGCAATCTACGCGAGAAACAATACCCCATATAATGCATCCAGAACCTCTATGGGTCAGCTCTTCTTGTTTAGAAAGTAAACTCAACATCTTTTTCTTCTTTTTCATCTACCTTGACAAATTCAAAAGATTTATTTATCTGTTCTGATTTAATTCTCATAGGAGGGTGTGGTGAAAGGGTTGCAGCCTTGAGCTATTCAGCAGTTTTTGCTTAGTTCAATTACAAAATTGGCCGAGTTTTTTGTATATTTTTTAGGGGGTTTTAGAGTGATAAGGGGAAAAAAGATTTTCAAAGCAAGTATTGGTTTGCTTATCATCTTGCTCTTAGCATTTTCTTATTTCACATTTGCTCAACCCGAAGGTATTGGGATTAGTTCAAATATTACTGAAGAGAAAGACGCGAGCGCTGCATCTTCAATAACAACCCCTGGAGGCAGTTTCACCACTATGCTTCTTAATGGTACTTTCCAAACCCCAAGATGGAAAGCTTATGTGGGTAATGTGAGCGGCAAGATGACTTTGGATGATGTTTCCGGAAGCACGATTTATGATTGGGAGCTTGCTTCAGTCGCAGGTGAGGTATATGTTTCCCGAGCCTCTTCTATAAACTGGACTGAGATTCAATGCATAACAAATACAACGCTTTTAGCAGAGCAGTCCGCGCTGAATATTTCCTCCCAAAATTCGGATAATATCAATAAGACCTTTAATGAAACAGTTCATAAGAGCTTTTTGGTTGGAACCAAAAACATAACATCCAGCTCGTGCAGGGCTATTGCTACTTACATCAGCAGTGAAGCCCAATCTACTTCAGAAAACGCTAACTTTCAAGAAATCCTTCTAGAAGATAACAATAATAATGTGGTTTTTGCCACTATCATAGAACAGTCAGTTTCTGGATTCGATGACAGGGCCTATGACTTTCAATTAATTGTACCTGATAACCCTGATACCCAAATAGATAATACCTATTATTTCTTTGCAGAGATATCTTGATTGTTGTGCTTAATGCTTTTGTATACGGGTTCATTATAATTTTTTATTTTAATAATTAGTGAATTACTTAATTTATATGCTGATGTCATTTTATTCTTTTAGTCTTTTAGTTAGTTCTGTTATCATTGCAATCCAAAGATTCTCTTTTCATTGTTGTTCTGTAAAACCAAAATATTTAAATAAGAGTTGCACTCAGAAGGTAATGGGTATACAGTAAACCATACTGGTGGCCTGCTAAGAATCTCAATGTGGTGATGATGGAACAAGAAGTGCTTTTTACTTCAGTGAAATGGGATGTGCTCCGAGAGCTTTCCCAGGCAGATAAGTCACCTATTGAGCTTTCTGCTCATAACACAACCTCAATGTCAAACATCAGCCAAGCGCTCCGTTTCCTTGAGATTGCCGGCTTAGTCAAAAGTAAAAGAATACCCAATAGGGATAAAGGTCAGCCGCGTGTTGTCTATTCCTTGAAGAACGATTTTGCTTATGTGATAATTGCAGCAGATGGCTTTGCAGAAAAGAGATTGATTGAGCTGGACCAAAGAAAAAAGTCATTGCTTAGAATATGGCTCTATGAAGATGAAACCGTCCAGCCCTTTTTGGAGAAAGCCTTTGATGCTCTTTTTCCTTATTTAAATCAAATATTAGCAGTATTCTATGACAATAATTCATCCTCAAACAAGATTTTAGTCCGAATAATACCCAAAAAAGAGAGTTTGAAAAGAATCCCTTCTGATATTGCCGGAGAATTTTATGGAATCAAAAAGAATATTGAGTTCAATCAAATGAAGCAAGGAGAGATTGAGAAGAAAAAATCTTTCTTGTATCCCATTTACGATCCTCAAAAATTGTACGGGGGTGGGAATAGCTAACTTTCAGAGCAGGTGCTGTTCTCTAATTTAATCTCTTGATGAGATTTGAATGTAGGAGGTGTATATGAAATGAATAGGACTGAGATTATGAAAAGGATGAGTTTGGGTATTATGCTGTCCCTTTTGTTTATCTTTTCGGTTGGGATAGCAAAAGCAGCGGATGAGCCCTATGGGGTAAATAGTGCTCATGTGGAGAACTCAGAGACATACAATACATCTGAGATATCACCAAAGCAAGTTAATGCACAGGCAGGAAATGTGTCAGAGTTGTCTCTGAATGCAACAGCGATAACAAAGCATTGGCAAGGTTTCTACGGTAATGTTACTGGAGAGATAATACTTGCAGATGCTTCTGGCAACAACTTCTATGATTGGAATTTAAGTGTTCCATCAGGACAGGTATTTGCCAGTAGAAGCGATGCAGTAAGCTGGTCTACGATAAATTGCTCAAACGATACTCAAGTAAGCCAGGAAGAGACATATTTAAACCAGAGTGCTTCCGATCCAGATAGTGTTAGTAATACTTTTACTTTGACAAGCCATCCAGACTTTATGATTGGTTCTACCAATATAACAGGATGTTATTCAACTAAGGCATATGACTCATCTGGCGGTCAAGGAGCGGATGACTTTTGGCAAATCCTTTTGAGCGATTCCAGCGATAATACAGTCTATTCAACTGTTATTGAAGACTCAGCAGTCGCAGGTTTCAACAATCAGCCTTGGCATTTTGAGCTTTTGGTTGGTGAAAAGGGAACAGATCAAGCAACTACGCCATATTACTTTTATGTGCAGATTGAGTAATCCTAATCTAAACATCTGTTTTTTATTTTTGGAATTTTGGATTTTAGTTAGAAAGGAAGATAAGAAAGAGGAGATGGGGTTTAAAATGAAGTATTTTATTAAAAAAGAATATGGAAGAGCAGTGTTTGGGCGAAGAGCAGTGTTTGGGCTATTGTTACTTTCATTTGTTTTAACCCTTCTTGTACTTCCCTCCTCTTTGGCTTATAACTACGAGCATGTTAATGTTACTGCAACTGTTAATGTTACTAATGCAGGTCCAGAGGTGATTGAAGTTCGGCCAGAAGATCCTATTGTATTGTCTGCGGGCGGCTATAAAACAGTAAGCTGCAACACCACAGTAAAGGATTGGAATGGCTTCAATGATATTGATTCTGTAAATGCAACCCTGTACTTTTACCTCAATGATTCTTCCGATCCTGATGATGAGGATGAGCATTATACAAATGCCAGTTGCGCAGAAATCAGCAATGATGGAGGGTTTGAAGCAAATTATAGCTGTACCTTTGAGGTAAGATATTTTGCTAAGAATGGCACTTGGACTTGTAATATATCTGTGAATGATACACTGAGCTATGATGCTTCCTTATCAGAAAACACCAGTGTAAGCGCCCTATATGCTTTGAATGTAACTGATGTAATTGATTATGGAGAGTTGAGCGTTACCGATACAAGTGATAATGTAACTGCTACTGTAACTAATTTTGGCAATATGGCTATAAATGTGAGCGTTTTAGGTTATGGGGAAACAGAAGGGGACGGCCTTGGCTTGGTGTGTGAACAAGGCTCTAACATCTCTATCGAACATCAAAGATTCTCAAGCACTCCTCTGCCATGGGATAGCAAAACCCCGCTTGCTTCAACAGCCAAAGACATGGGAATAACGCTATCCAAGCCCACCTCTGAAAGCAATCCGATAACTCATGATACCTATTGGCAGTTATATGTCCCTCCCAATCCATTTGGACGATGTAATGGAACTGTGAGATTTACAGCCACTGCTCCTTAAATAATTGCTCTTTAAATAAGAAGTTTTAAGTATGAAATGGAGTTTAAAGCATATGAGTGAATCCTATGAAATACTCAATCTTTTATCTTGTCTTGTTTGGGATTGTTATCTTTTCTTTTTATACTTCTCTAAATGTTGTGGAAGCGGCCCTGTTAGGTGTTAACAGAGCAGAGATATCTTATGACAACGTGCTTAGGGGGGGTTATGCTGAAAACACCTTTAAAGTTTCTATTGGCACTGAACAAAAGGTTCAGGTTTCTTATGAAGCAAGAGGAGAAATAGCCGATTGGATTCGGTTTGAACCCCAAAATCAATCGGTTTTTGTTAATGAGGATGCCCCTCAAGAGATTAAGGTAATCGTTGAACCTCCCATTGATGCAGCTGTTGGCGCCTACACAGGTAAAGTCTTGGTTTCTACTGGAAATCTTGGAAATATAACAAGCAAGATGGGCGCAAACATAATGGCTGCTTTTGAAATTACTATTAATGTTAATGTTAACGATACCCAAATTTTCAGTTGTGATGCCGGAGGGTTTTCTATTCAAAGCGTAGAAGTAGATGAGCCCCTTGTATTCTCCTCTAGGATTTTGAATAAAGGCAATGTAAGGGTTCGTCCCTCGTTCAAGATAGAGATTTTGGATAAACATCAAGAGAATGTTATTGAAAAGTTGGAGTATACCCCAACTGCCCAAATTCTTCCTACAACCACCCAAACAGTTTCGACCAAATTTAATGTTGATTTGGACCCAGGTCAATACTGGGCAAAAATAAAAAGCGAGGATTGTAATTCTGGGGGGCTTATAACCTTCGATATTCTTGAGAAAGGAGAGATAGATGATGATGGAGAACTGATCAGGATTGAGAATTCTCCCTGGGCTTCTGTAAAGGAGATTGTTCCGATTCAAGCCAAATTCAAGAACAAGGGAACAAGGACTGTTACCGCATATTATAAGGGCATAGTTAGCAAAGGGAGTGAGGTTGTAGAGGTCCTGAATTCCGAGAGATTAGAGGTTGAGCCCGGAGAGGCAGTCCCGTTGGAGATGTACTTTACACCACAGGAAGCAGGCCAATATAAAATAAAAGGAAGGGTTTACTATAATGATAAGATTACCTTTGAAAAGGGTTCCGTGTTGAATGTACTGCCCGAGAATGATTCAAAAGAACTGCCCTCATCTCAAATGGATATAATAACTATTATGCTGACTGTGCTGATAATTGTTATTGGATTAACACTTTTCTTTATTCTGCACAGGAAAGTGCAAAGGAAAGCTCAAAGAAGGTTTTAAAGTTGTTTTTATTGAATCCAAGGCTCTTGCTTTTGAATAAAACCCTCTCTCATAAAGAAAAGTAATATAGGCAAATTCTATTTTAAGAACCCTATGAGAACACGCATGATTATGGGTTTGTTGTTTGTCATTTTGGGGATATCATTAGTTTCCACTGCATCTGTTATGCTTCCATTCTTAAACCCAATTGAACAACCTAAGAAAGCGTATGCTGATTTTTCAGATGTTTCACTTGATTTTTCTTCAGATTCCTCTTCATTACTAAGCCCGCCTGCGGAAAAACCAGCTTTAGCTAAAGGCTTGCAATCATCCACCCCTTTAAACAGGATTAGAGAAGAGGATATTGAGGTTTATGACGACAGGATTATTATAAAGGTTGATAAGCCTCAGATAGCTCGTTTTACAGATACAGGCTCAATGGAACCAACCTTTGGCTCAGAAGCAAATGCAATAGAAATTGTTCCTCAGTCTCCCGAAGAAATCCATGTAGGAGATATAGTTTCTTATTATTCAGAGATAGCAGACAGCACAATAATCCATAGAGTAATAGAAGCAGGGTATGATGAGAAGGGCTGGTATGCATATTTCAAAGGTGATAACCTGCCTCTAAGGGATCCTGAAAAGGTAAGATTTCCCCAAATCCGTAGGCTTGTAGTGATGTTGGTGTATTAATTTGCTATAATTTATC
>CAZOKS010000044.1:0-6752 GCA_964580745.1 uncultured Methanosarcinales archaeon
AGCCGAGTATATGAATGCCGAGCATAAGAAAACTGATGATACGAAAGCCAATGGTATGGGAGCTTAGGATGAGAGGGCTGTAGAAAGCGGAGGAACTATACTGCTTGCTCTTAGCGGCAAGGTCAAGTATACCGGGCTGGTAGAGGTTGGGTTTGGAACTAGGCTTTCTCATGTGATTGAGAAGATTGGTGGAGGTTCTTCAACTCCTTATAATATTAAGGCGGTGCAGACCGGTGGCCCTTCCGGTGGCTGTATCCCTTATTCATCTTTTTCACCTTTTGGGGAGAGAGAAAAGAGAGAGAGAGAGAAGAGGGAAAGAAAGAAGAAAAACCAGGGTTTCAGGGATTTGAAGATAGGGTATAAATCTTTGCAAGAAGCAGGTTCTATTTTGGGCAGTGGTGGAATGATTGTGCTGGATGAGACGGATTCTATTGTAGAGCTAATTGATTTCTTCCTTGAATTCTTGGCTTCGGAGAGTTGCGGACAATGCACCCCTTGCAGAGAGGGTTTAAAGCAGATGAGTTTTATTGTTAAGAGAATCCTTGAAGGAGAGGCTTGCAGGGCTGACCTTAAAAAACTGGAGCAGCTTGCCTATTATGTTAAGGAGAATTCGTTATGCGGATTAGGGCAGACGAGTGCCAATCCTGTGCTTTCCTCATTGAAGTATTTTAAGAATGAGTTTGTCAAGCTTATTGAAGGCACGGCCTTTGTTTATGAGATTTCAAAGCATTGCACGGGGTGCCACAAATGTGCAGTCATATGCCCTGTTGATGCGATTGAAGGTGAGATAAATAGCAGGCACAGTATTGACCAGAGCAAATGCATACACTGTGGGAGCTGTTATAGGGCATGCCCCATCAAGGCAATTGAAAGGATAAGATTAAAGAAGATTGATTAGTTAAGTTCAGAGTAATTCAGTAAGAAAATTAGAGGTAAGTTGGGAAATAAATTAAGAAGATTAAGCGGCCCAATAAACTGTTTAATATGAACTGTTTATTTTAAATGGTTTGATATGGATGGATTCATTTTAAGGACAATGGTTTAATAGCTAATTTCAATAAAACAATATCAATTAAGGAATAAAATGATTAGGGATGTGATTGTATGGCCTATAAAGTAAAGATAAACGGGAACGAGTTCTCCTTTGAGGGCGAACCAGGTAAGAAGACTATTTTAGAGGCCTGTAAAGAGGTTGGCCTGGATATCCCTACTTTTTGCTATCATGAGCGGCTTGAGCCCAGGGCTGCCTGCAGGATTTGCGTTGTAGAGCTTGAACCGCAGGATGGAAGCCAGGGCCCTGGAAAGCTGGTAACTTCCTGTTCAACTCCTCTCAAGGAGGGGATGTCTATCCTTACCCATTCTCCAAGGGTTTTGAATGCCAGACGCTTCAATCTCATGCTTCTGCTCGGGGACCATCAGAGCGAGTGCATTTACTGTGAAAAGGTTACTGACTGCAAACTTCTTGATTATGGAAATGAATTCCAGCTCTCTTCCACACCTTTTGAGCATATTCCCTTACCGAAGAAAAAATTTCATACCTCGGGATTGGATAACAGCACACCATCGATAGTCAAGAATTATGACAAATGCATAAAATGCGGTCTTTGCGTCCAGATATGCTCAGAGATGCAAGGGCTGAAGGCCATTGATTATCGCAACAGAGGTTCTTACTTTGAGGTAGGGCCGCCCTTTAACCTGAATCTTGCTCAAACAGAATGCTCCCAGTGCGGTCAATGCGTATTGCATTGTCCAACCTGCGCTCTGGAAGAGAAATCAGATATAGAAGGGGTTATGAAAGCACTCAACGACAAAAAGACTATCACAGTAGCCCAAATAGCCCCTTCAGTAAGGGTTTCTATTGGTGAGGATTTCATGCTGCCTCCCGGCGAGATATTGACTGGCCAGCTGGTTGCCGCTCTAAAAAGAATAGGTTTCGATTATGTGTTTGACACCCAATTAGGAGCTGATTTGACAATAATGGAAGAGGCCAAAGAGCTAATGGACAGAATCGCGAATCAAAAACCCTTACCTATGTTTACCTCATGCTGTCCAGCCTGGGTAAAGATGCTCGAAGACCTTTATCCAGAGCTAATACCTCATTTGTCAACTTGCAGGAGCCCTGCTCAGATGCTGGCCTCAGTAATCAAAAAAGTATTTTCCAAGAACAAAAGAATTAACCCTAACCGAATCAAAGTCGTGTCTATAATGCCCTGCACCGCCAAGAAGTTTGAAGCGCAGAGGCCTGAATACAAGGGCGATATAAGCCATGTTCTCACAACAAGAGAAACCGCAAGGATGATAAAAGAGACAGGCCTTGAACTCGCGAAACTCCACCCCGCCGGCTTTGATAATCCCTTAGGCGAATCCTCCGGTGCAGGAACTATTTTCGGCGTGAGCGGCGGGGTGATGGAAGCCGCATTAAGGACTGCTTATGAGACTAATGAGAATAAGAGATTGGAGAGGGTAGAGTTTAATGAACTGAGGGATTATGCTAATCGGAAGGCCGGGAGGATAACAGTTAAAGGCAAGGAGATTAGGTACATTTCAATTAATACCCTTGGTGAAACGAGGAAATTCTTAGAATCGTTAAAGGAGAAGATGCTTCAGGGCAAACCGGATTATGATTTTATTGAGATTATGGCTTGTCCTTTTGGATGCATAGGGGGAGGAGGCCAGCCTATCCCTACCAATGATGAAATCCTGAAAAAGAGGGCTTCTGCGATTTACAACATTGATGCTCATAAAAAGGTTAGAAGGAGTTATGAGAATCCTGATATCAAAAAGCTTTATGATGAGTACTTTGGCGAGCCAGGTAGCAAGAAGGCGGAGGAGCTCCTCCACACCAAGTATTATCATAGGGAGCTTTATAAGTGATTTTGGAATCATAAATTTGTGTTTATTTTATTATTTGTAACTTGAATTTTGAGCCGATTATTTAAAGGATAACTATTTACTTAGACAAAATACTATATTTACAAAAACACTTATATATTATTTAGACTTCTGATTGATTCAATGTTTGATATAAATGAAATTAAAAAGGCCTCCCAGAAAGATTTTGAAAAGACTTGGGTAGATTCTGCGAGTTTGCTTCCTAGGGATACAGAGATAAAGCTTCATGGGAAAGGGAAGTCTCATCCTGTTCGGAATATGATTCAGAAGTCTAGGCGAATTCTTCTTTATATGGGTTTTGATGAAATAGAGAACAAGACCATCTTGCCTGACACCGATGTTTATAAGGAATATGGGCCTGAGGCACCTGTAATTCTTGATCGAGCTTTTTATTTAGCTAAAATGCCTAGGCCTGACATTGGTTTAGGGAAAGCTACGGTAAATCAGATTAAGGAGATTATTGGTGATTTCAGTCCTAAAATCCTACAGGGGCTTTTAAGATCTTACAAAAAAGGAGAGATTGAGGGGGATGATTTTGTTGAAGAATTGGTTACAAAATTGAATATAGAGACTGAGCAAGCCACGACAATATTGGATCAGATATTTTCTGAATTTAAAGGTCTTGCTCCACAGCCAACAGAGCTTACCTTAAGGAGTCATATGACTGCAACTTGGTATCACACTTTAGCAGCTTTACAGGACAAAGCGACTTATCCCTTAGCTTTGTTTTCTGTTGGGCCGAGATATAGGAACGAGCAGCGAGAAGACAAAGGACATTTAAGAGTACATCATTCTGCTTCTATAGTTCTGATGGATCCAAATATGTCTTTGGAGGCAGGGAGAAAGATAACAGAAGAGATTCTAAAGAAATATGGATTTGAGGAGGTCAAATTTGAGACCAAGAAAGCAACTTCTAAATATTACGCTAAAGACCAAGAACAAGAAGTCTTTGTCAAACACAAAGGGGAATGGCTTGAGATAGCAGATATAGGGATGTATTCGGTAATTTCTTTAGCTAATTTTGGCATTAAATATCCCGTCTTCAATGCTGGTTTTGGGATTGAGAGGTTGGTAATGGTACTGGGTGATTACCAAGATATTCGCTCGCTTGTTTATCCTCAGTTTGGAACACAAGAATATTCTGATGAAGAAATTGCTAAATCTATTTCTTATATTCACGAACCGCAAACCGTTCGAGGAAAAAAAATAGCTGAAGCCATTGAAATGGCAGCTCGAAAATACAAGGATAAAATTGCTCCTTGTGAAGTCACTGCCTATGAAGATGATGAAATATTAGTTAAAATTGTGGAAAGAGAAGAAGGCAAAAAGTTGATTGGTCCTGCAGGGTTTAATGAGGTTTATGTTAAAGATGGAAATATTAGCAGTGATCCTAATTCAAAGGGGGTAGCTACTGGGTTAAATTATATGGATGGTATTTCAGCAGCTATCGCTTCGAAGATTGAACTAGATCTTTCAAACAATAAAACGAATTCAAGTTATAGAGTCCGGCTGGTTCGTTCTCTACCTGATATAAATCTTAAATTACCTCAAGGTTTAGAGGATTATTTAACAGGCAATCATAAAGAATTTAAAGTAGGAGGCCCAGTTTTTGTAACAGTTAATTATTCACGAAAAGAGAAAACGAAAAGTATTTAAAATGAGGAAGTTAGAAGATAAAATTATGGATATAGAAAAACTTAAAGGAAGATATGGTAACATTACTCGAAAGTATAAAGATTTGATTAATTTAAATCCTTTGCAAACCGCTGGAAAACTAACGGAAGCAGCTAATGAAGCTCTAATAGAATTTGGAGATGGTTATTCTGTGTGTGATTATTGTAAGGGTGTTTTAGATAGAATTTCAACTCCCCCAGTGCATACTTTTGTACACGAAGATCTTCCAAATTTTCTGGGCGCTGAAGTTGCTAGAATAACTCACGGTGCTAGAGAGGGCAAATTCATGGTTATGCACGCTTTAGCAAAGCCAGGAGAAGTTATAATCGTAGATGGAAATAGACATTATTCTACTTATGTTGCAGCTGAGAGGGCTGGGCTGAAGGTAGTTGAGGTTAGTAGTTCAGGATTGCCTGAGAAAAAAATAAATGTTGAAGATTATGTTCCTTTAATTAAAGAGTATAACCCGGCCTTAATTTTGTTAACTTACCCTGATGGGAACTATGGCAACTTGCCGGATGCAAAAAAGTTGGGGGAAATTGCCGAAAAGTATAATGTTCCTTATCTACTTAACGCTGCTTATGCTGTTGGAAGAATGCCTATAAGTATGAAAGAGATTGGAGCGGACTTTATTGTTGGGAGTGGACACAAAAGTATGGCTTCTGCCGGGCCCATAGGAGTAATTGGAACCAAGAAAAAATGGGAACCTATCATTTTTAAACAATCTCCTGAATATTCAAATAAAGAAATAGAATGTTTGGGCTGTACGGTAAGAGGTGTACCGTTAGTGACTTTAATGGCATCATTTCCGTCTGTAGTTGAAAGGACTCAATATTGGGATGATGAAGTTAAGAAAGCAAGATGGTTCTCAGAAGAACTTGAATCTTTGGGACTAGAACAACTAGGTGAGAAACCTCACAATCATGATCTTATGAATTTTAAAACAGATATTTTTTACCAGATATCGCAGATCCATCCTAAGAAGAGGGCATTTCTGTATGAAGAATTAAAGAATAATGGTATTCATGGATTAAAACATGGACAAACGAAGTCAATGAAAATTTCAACTTATGGGATTCCAAAAGAAGATTTGAAGAAAGTTATAAGAGTATTTGAAGAGATTATTGACACTTTTTAGAGCTTCTTGGTTATTTTTTATTAAAGGCAAAAAATGTCAAATCACAAAGCTAAAAAATATTAGTGTTCTTATTACTGCAGGTGTTACTAGAGAACTAATTGATGCTGTAAGACATATTTCTACTTTTGCTACGGGAAGACAGGGAGTATAAATTTCAGAAGAAGCATTTGATCGAGGTTATGATATTAACTTATTGTATGGTTTTGGAATTGCTGAAGTGCCTGATCATATTAACACTCCATATTTTACAACAACAGAATCTTATTTAGAACAAGTTTTAAAGAGAATAAAAAATACTAATATTTATATTTCTTCAGTTGCAGTATCAGACTATGCTCATCTTTTCCAAAATGAAAAAATTAGTTCTAAGAAAGATGAACTTGTAATTAGGTTGTATCCTCTTCCTAAACTTGCCAGAGCAATATTTGATTATTTAGAACAAAACCTTCTTTAATATCTATTACAATTAAAAAGTCCAAACTCTAGGTATATTTGGGTTAGGTTTTCTAATTGAACTAGTAACTATTGAGCTGGTTGGTTTCAAATAGAGTTTATCCAAAAAATTGTGATTGTATAGTTTATCATTCACTATAAGAAATAGAAAAAAAAGGAGGCAAAGCATAGGAGACTGAATTGGGAGATAAGATCAAAGACGGACTGTTGGGGACTGCGCGCTGAACATCTCGCCCGAAGGCTTGATGCTTACACACCAGTTCCATCAAACGGGTCTTTTTCCCGTGTCCTAGGTCTCTTTTCTAGGAGGGCTTCGTGCTTAGATGCTTTCAGCACTTATCCCTTGAGGCGTAGCTGCCCGGCCTGCCTTGTCAGACAACCGGTAGACCAGAGGCCTCGGTTCCTCGTTCCTTTCGTACTAAAGGATCCTTCCTATCAGACCATTGCGCACTTCCAGTAGATATTAAACATACTGCCTCACAGCGTACTGAACCCAGCTAACGATCCCTTTTAATGGGTGAACACCCCCACCCTTGGCCGCTTCTGCACGGCCAGGATAGGAAGAGCCGACAGCGATGTAGCAAGCCTCTCCGTC
>CAZOKS010000045.1:0-6562 GCA_964580745.1 uncultured Methanosarcinales archaeon
CCAGAGTAAAAGCTTAATAATTCGTGGAATTTATAGAAATCCTTGTCATTATCAACCTTAAAAGACCAGGTTCTATCTGACTCTCCATCTCCATCAGTATCTAACCTCATGATTAGATAACCGCCATTCCCCTGAAGATCCTGACGTGTTATTACTGAATCAATACCAACTTTATCTCTTCCAGGGATTTTATCAAATGTATAACCTTCGACATATTCAGCGATATCATATCCAGAATATTCCATCTGGATAGTCCCTGATTGTCCATCTCTTGCTTTCTCTGTTAAGGGAAGCTTTTTCGTCTCTCTTAGTATGTCTAAGAGTCCTTGATGCTCCTCATTTCCATACATAAATTTATTAATCTCAAGTTTATCAAGGTCACCAAGGTTGACACTATACTCCGGATTACTTCTTAGTTCATCATTCCAGTGAGGATTGTGGTCGTAAAGACTTTCCTTCTGGTCTTGCAATTCTTTTATCTTCTCTTCCCACTTCTTAATCTTTGGATCGTTGTTTTTTATAATCTCATAGTCTCCAGAAGCTTTTGCAAAGGCTAATTGTATCTTTTCCTCTATATTCCCATCTTCATCCAGAATCACATATTGCGCCTTTGAACCATCTGCATAGGAAACTGTAATCTTAGTGCTTTGATTCTCCTGACTAAACTCAGTAGTGATTTCATCAAGCCGGCCATTTTTATAAGAATCTACAATATTCTGGTATATATCGCTACCAGGGAAAATCGCTAAATCTCCATTTCTCAGCTCAAAGCCCTGAGCCTTTGAGAAAAGCGTCTCTAATTCTGGCGTAAAAGCCTTACCAAAATCGTCTTCTTCTAGGACATATTCCTTTATAAGATTAGGAAAGGTCTCTGGGTTTTCCGCCCATTGCTTATCCAAATCGGATTTTCTCCAATCGATTAATTTCTTTATAACTGCTTTCTTTGTGTTAAAATAGGTGTTTGCCAACCATTCTCCTACAGTATCATTCTTAGCAGCAGCAGCCCCTGAGAATCCCAATCCTAAAGCCGTCAGACCTATTAATGCTCTCTTTCCGAAACTGAGCTTATTTCCCGTTGTATTAGAATTCATTTTATCTTCTAGATTATTTCTTTCCATAATGTCTCCCCCCTAATTAAAAAGAGTTATTACTGAAAAGTAGAAGTATTTTAAAAGTATTTCGTTATATATGATTATATATTCAAGGGCATATGAGCTCTCTATTCAAGAAATTCGGTGTCGTCCACATTACCATCAGAGTCCAAATCCAAGCCTCGAACAACCTTAGCAAGATGGTTTCTATCATATATATTGCCTTTCTTAACCTCCGAGAAATATTTAAGGAAGGCCAGTATAGCGCTTTTTGTGCCCATGTATCTTTTGCCGGCAATCAGCAGCACGGAATGTTTGGGAGAAAAAGGGTTCTTGTCTTTTACTATAACCCCAATCTCATCATCAAAGTAGGTCTTGCCTGATATTTTAGAGTGAAGACTCCAACCGTGTTTATGCGAAAAGTATATGCTTAGGTGATTATTTATCCTACCCGTTACCTTATTCACAATCGGGCCGCCTAAAACTATCAGATTATCCTCTAAATCCTCTTTCCTTACCTCTGTATCAAGCATAACAACTGGCTCTGGAACATAATTCAAGAATGTGCCAAGAAAAAGAGCAAAATCTATGCCATAATAGCCATCTCTGGAGCGAGCCTTTTCAGGGCCATGGGGATCAGGACTGCCCACAATGATTTTAGAGTTGAGATTATTATCTTTAATGAAAGGAGATAGGAATTCAGAGTTGTTAGCGAGGTTAATTCCATCCTTCTTAAATTCATTAAACGGTATGGAAAATGAGGGAGAGGTATTCTTATATGTTGCCGGGGTTTTGGTAGTGGATTTATTCTCTTTTTTAGTCAGGGTATTGCTTTCCTTAACAATATCAATAAAACCCCTTTCTTTTAATCTTTTAATATGGTAGTAAATACTTTGCTCATGGCAACCGACTTCTTTTGATATTTGCATCACAGATTTAGGCTCTTCAGCTATTGCTTCAAGGATTTTGATGGCTATAGGAGAACCTAAAGCCTCGGCGGCTTCTGGCTTCAATACCTTTGAAGGCAGGGAAAAAACTTGCCCTTTCTCTTTTTTTATAAGATACATATTTTCATGAGAGGATTAAGAGATATTTAAATCTATCCTGAACTGCTTGGTCTGTATATTTTCAAGCAGAATAAGTGTTTTCACTAAAAAAGAACAACATTTTATGAATAACCAAAAAAATAAAAAGGAAAGGTATTAATATAAGATATATAGTACAAAAGTTAGTTTGAAAACATAGTTTTGGGGGGATTATAAAATGTTTGGGCAGATTAAAAAAGAAACTCATTCAAAGATATATACTGCTTTTGTTAGAGAAAAACCAGTGGAGCTGTTAATATTCCTAAATAATGCCAAAGGCCCCGTTTATTCTTCAATACTAGCGAAAAATGCCGATTGCACATATTCCCATGTAGTAAAGGTGCTGAAGGAAATGGAGAAGAACGGTCTTGTAATCTTTAACAAGAAGGGAAGACTAAAGCTGCTTTCTTTGACCAATAAGGGCAAGGAATTAGCTGAGGCCTTTGAGAAAGTAAGGAATCTGCTGAATAAGAAATAAGCATTTTAGTATTTTTATTTCAATATTTTAAGAATCTTTTTCTATTATAAGTTCTATTGTGGCTTGCTTGTAAAAATAAGAATAAAAAAATAAAAAAAAACAAAAAAGAAAAAACCAAAGAAAGCTCCTAGAAATAAAATTTAACAACGAAGGGGGGACTTCTGTTGGGTAGAGACTTCTTTGGTTTCTTGGTTAATCACCTCATTCGATGATTTCAATTCCAAGAACATCCTCTTCGCTACCTGCTTCGCTTTCTGCTTCTAATTTCAAAGAGCGAGGCTTTGGAGCCCTTTTCTGATCCTGGCCAAGCATCCATGGTGATGTTACGCCTGTAATAATAGTCATCACTACCAGTTTTCCATTCATTTCTTCACCAACTCTTGCTCCCCAAATCACATTGGCTTCTGGATCCAAACTTTCGGTTACCATTTCACCTATCTGGCTTACCTCTTCTAAGGTCAGGTCGTTTCCGCCATGTATATGTATTAAGGCACCCGTAGCTCCTTCATAATTGATATCAAGCAAAGGATTCATCAGTGCTCCTTTGACAGCTTCTTCTACTCTGTTTTTTGTGTCGGAAGAACCAACTCCTATCGCAGCAACTCCACTGTCTGACATAATCGCCTTGACATCAGCAAAGTCCAGGTTTACCAATGAAGGTACGGCAATAGTCTCTACAATCCCTTTAATCATTGTAGATACAAGCTCATTGGCTACTGCGAATGCCTGCTGGATTGGCAGGTTTCCCGCAATCTTCACTAAACGATTGTTATCAATCACAATCACAGTATCGCTATACTTCCTTAATTCTTGAAGCCCATACTCTGCCTTATCTACTCTTGCTCTCTCAATGTCAAAGGGCATAGTAACTGTACCAATCACTATGCAACCTAATTCCTTAGCTGCTTTTGCTACAACCGGTGCTGATCCTGTGCCAGTTCCACCACCCATTCCAGCACAAAGGAAGAGCATGTCTGAGCCTTTCACTATCTCCTTAATGTCGTTCATTGCTTCCTTAGCAGCATCAGCCCCAATCTTTGGGAAGCCGCCGCATCCTAAACCTTTTGTCAGGTCTCTGCCAATCAGTAGCTTTCTATCTGCTTTAATCATATTGAGATGCTGTTGATCAGTATTGAGTGCATATATCTCTGCTCCTTGCACTCCTTTGTTGTACAACCAAGAAACAATATTGTTTCCAGCACCACCACATCCAATAACCTTGATGTTAGCATTTCCCACTTTCAAATCTGGCATTTCTTTTGCATTTTCTTTTGCGCTTTTAACTAAAAATTCCATTCTTTTCATCCCCCACTAATTTTTTTTCATTATTCATTTTTAGAAACCAGCACACGAGACTTTGATTCAAACCCGCAACCCCAAACCAGGAAGTTGACAGATGTTTACTACAAAGCATATATTATAATATATAGCTCAAGCAATAATAATGTTTATATTATAATTATGCTGGTTTCTTTTACAGAAATAGTTTATTTAACCCAACAAACAACCAACTAGCAATTAACCGTTTATCTAAGAAAGGTAAGCTTACTACACGCAACCAACCTAAATAGCTTTCTAACGATAAAAAATAGTTTGCAACCCACTATAACCCAACTAATCTAATTGCCTTGGGTCAAATCAGTTATTTAAACCTTATTATACTTGAAAGTATATTTTCAAGTAGTTATTTCTCTGTTTTCATTTTTTGAAACTATCAGATTTTTATTGACGAGAAAAAAGGAATTCTTGCAAATAAGGAAAAAAATAAAAACCTCTTTCTTTACTCTCTCATTATGTTAAACATAATTGGATTAGGTTTAGGAGATAAAAAGGATATTTCCCTTAAAGGTTTAGAAGCAATAGAACAATCAGACAAGGTCTTTCTTGACGGCTATACCTCTATGCTTATTGAAGAGAATATAGAACAGCTTGAGGAGCTCTACAAGAAGAAGATTGAGGTGCTTTATAGACAAGATGTTGAAGCTGACAACAACAGGATTCTTGAAGCAGCCAAAGAGAAAGATGTTTCCTTCTTGGTTATTGGTGACGGGCTCTCTGCTACGACTCATATTGACTTAATTCTAAGAGCTGAGAAACTTGGAATTAAAACACAGGTCATCCATAATGCTTCCATAATAAATGCGGTTGGCATTACAGGGCTTTCTCTATATAAATTTGGCCAGATCTGCTCAATTGTTTTTCCAGAGGGAGATAATATTGCTATAACTGCTTATGACATCATTGCCAAGAATAAGAGCATGGGATTGCATACATTGGCATTATTAGATATTAAGAGGAACGAATTAACGAGAGAAGCATTAAGAAAGAATACAGACGAAAGAATCACCAAGTTCATGAATATTAAGGAAGGTATTGAAACGCTTCTTAATGTGGAGAAGGTTAAGAAAGAAAAGGTATTCTTAGAGGAAACTTTGTGTGTTGGATTGGCTAGAGTAGGCTCTCTGAATGCTAAGATTGCTTTTGGCAAGGCAAGCAAGCTTAAGGAGATAGACTTTGGGAAACCCCCCCATTGCCTTATAATCCCTTCTGAGATGCATTTTATGGAAGAGGAAGCCCTAAACCGTTTTAAGGTATAATTCTATTTTTTTCCGAAGAGACTTTCCTTTTTTGAAAGCATATTTCATTTTTGAAATATTTTGCCAAAAAAGAAAAGCTTAAATAGAAGCCTCTTTCTGATAAGCAGTATGGGCAACAACAAACAGAAACTGCGCAGAGATGTGATAATGAGCATTATTGATGAAAAGATTGGCCGAATACTTGATACAATCTATGATAGACCTAAAGAGGGTTTTTATCTAACGCAGCTTAGTGAAAGAGCCAAGGTCAGCATCTCCTCAACCTATCGAATTCTAAAAAAACTAAAGGCCATCAATCTAATCAAAGAAGAAAGGATAGGACCTTCCAAAATGTATTATCTCATGGATAATGAACAAGTAAAGCTGTTGGGGGAAATAATAAAGCCCTCAAAAAGCATCAGCAAGATTATTCAGGAATTTTTCAGCGATATCTTTGCATTAGAAAAGATTGTTTCCTATGGCAAGGTAGACGCTAACAGAGCCACGCTGCTTTTCATTGGTGATGTACAAGATACTGATATCATTGAGAAAAAGAAGAAAGAGATTCAAAGACAATACGGCTTAATGATAAACCATATCATACTTACACCTGATCAATACGAGAAGATGTCTTCTCTAGGTCTTTACCCCAGGGACAAGAAAGTGTTATGGGAGAAGAAATAATTCTGGGATTACGGGTTTTGGGCAAGCCTCTTAGCTTCTTCAAAATCACCATACCTATACTTTTTAAAGTACTGGAACATATTCTTCAGGTCTCTCTCGTAGAGCTGCTTGCCTATAGGGGAACTATATGGAGTGCCGTGAGAGAAATCTATGAATACAGGAACATCATCCTTTACCAATACATTAAAAGCAGAAAGGTCTCCATGAACCAAATCCTGTTTTCTTAGCAGACCAATATTCCTAAAGCATTCCTTAAAGAATCTCTCTTTCTCTTCCTCATCATACTGAGAAAAATCTACATTTGTGAGCAAAGGATATGGGGTTCCATCCTTATTTCCCATAAACTGCATAAGAAGAACATTATTCTTAACTATAAAAGGGGTAGGTGACATAATACCCGCTTCCCTTGCAATATAAAGGTTCTTGTATTCTCTGGCAGCCCAGGCCATAATTACCTTCCTTCGTTTCTTGGCAAGTGCAGCAAAACGAGGATCATCCTTTATATAGAAGTACATTTTATTGAAATCTGCTGTCTGAAGGAAATATGCCTTTATTACTATGCGTTCATTTCGAACATCCCTTAATGCAGAAAGCACATAGGCCTCTTTGCCTTCGGAGATAGGACTAAGGGTTTCCATATCAAACATA
>CAZOKS010000046.1:0-6227 GCA_964580745.1 uncultured Methanosarcinales archaeon
TTATTCCGCAGGAGGGTTATCAGGAATTCTATTCAATACTTGACGATGTTGAAGCGGAGCTTGGATATATAAAGAAAGAGCAAGAAGAAGTAAAGGACTTTGAAGAAGAGATAAAGGATTCTGGGAGCGATTTCGCTCGGGAAATCCGAGCTATTAGTTCTATTGCAATGGATAGCGAAGATATAATTCGCAAGGGAGGCGATAAGAATGAATGAACCTGTTTTTATAAAAGTGGATGATTATAAGAAGCTCAAGGCAAACCTTGATAAGCTTGATGAGAAAATCAGGAATAGTCAAGAAAAGATTGATGAAATCAATAGAATAAAAGAGGAGGAGCAGGAACTTTTTGATTCTTGGAAAAAGCTATTATCCTCCTTGGATGAAAAGATTAAAAAGGCTAATGAATTGGTGAGTAGGGAATGAGCGCAAAAAAGAGTGAAAGCAAGAGCAGTAGGAAGAGTAAGGGGAGCAGAGCTGTGCAGAATGATGCTCCTACATACATCCCACTCACTCAGCCGGCTCTTACCCGAAAAACACTACTTCTCATAGCGAAGGAAGCTATTCAAGTGGAGAAGGTTTACCAGCATTTCCTTAAACGAATGAAGGAGAGGAAAGCCAAGGAAGAGGAGCTCAAGGAATCTATCGCTGAGATTCAATCCGAGCTGGATGGTCTGCTGAAATCATTGCCAAATCCTCCTTCTAAGAAAAAGGGTAAATCCACCTCAAAGAGAAAAAAGAAAACCACTGCCGGTAGCAAGAAACCAAGGTCTTCTTCACACTTAGACGCCTTGGAAAGACAGATAAAACAGTTAGAAAAACGCATTGATTCTATTTAGTCTTGTTTTCTTTTTTATTTTATGGTTCTATTGTTGTCTTGTTATCCTTATTTGATTTTTCAGAAGCAATAAATAATTCTGTGCAGAATACTTAATTGCCTTTTACATCAGCAAAGTGGGGCCGCCTATCGTATCTGTTCCCAGCATTATGCATTCACAATTGTTTCCTCTTATTGTGCCCTATCCCATTCAGATATTTTTACAACAGCAAACCATTCCCGAGCTTGTTCTAATGTTTATCTCTTTCTCATCCTCACCGCAGTTGCTTTTTTCTATGCAATTATGACGTTCCCCTCTAATCCAGACAACATCAGCCTGTTCAGGACATACACATCTCTGGTCACAACACACATATCCCGTAGGCGTATCTAGGTTTGCAACCATAGGGCTGGCACCAACAACATCTATACATTGATGATGCGTGCATGTGAAGTTCTCAGGGCATTGCTCAGCTTCAGAAATGTTTTCAATATTTATTCTATTTTGTTGAATAATCCCAAAATACACCATAATAGAGATAACCACCACAATAATAGAAATAATGCTTATTGCCATGATATCCATGCTTATTGCTGCTTTCTTATCTCTTGTCATATTATACATCTCTTAATCTCTTGGAATACAAAAGTACAAAAAGAAAAACATAGAAAAAATGTTAAAAATAAAAAATCACTTTGTGCAGCAAACCTGGCCTGGGTTTAAATTTTTATAGTTCCCTGATAATACTTTTCCCCCAGTCATATCGCATTCAGTAACACTATTTCTTATTGTACCATCACAATCAGAGGCACCGGAAGCATATTCCCTCTGTTTGGCTTGTTCCTGCATGTTAGACATCAAAAAAATGATTATCACTACAACCACGACAATAGAGATTGCTCCCACAACTACCATATTGAGTGATAAACCTTGTCCTTTTTTCTTCATCATCATTCACCTCTTTACTTTAGGATTTTACTAAGCAACATGTTTCCACATTTGTATCTATCGGCTCATTGGTCGAAGGATCGACAAAAGTTCCTATAGCTGGTTTTCCTTTTTCGTAGCAGTCCTTATAAGACATCACAAAATATTTATATTCCACACCATTTATATCAGTCTTACCGCTACATTCTTTCCCTTCTGTCTTTTTTTCCAACTCGGTTCGGTTTTTGTCCATCGTAGTTATGAATATTGTTACCACTATTACCAAAAGGGTAATTGATATCACTCCAACGGCAACCATATTCAACGACAAGCCCTGCGCTTTTTTATACCTTTTCATCATAATTCACCTCTTCTTATTTTACTTCATATCATAACAGCATATCTCTCCTGAACCAACTCTTACATCCTTTAAAACTCCGCGATACACCTTTCCACCTTTGCCTGTGGGTGCAGTGCAATATTCTTCAAGACTGTTAAATTCATCAGGCAAGTCGCTTAATCTTAGAACAGTTGTTTTATCTTTATTATACAGGTGCTGAACAGCTTTGGTATCTTTTTCATAATGAGCTTGGTCAAGAGACATACACCTTATATATTTTCCCTCCGTCTTATCCTCTATATTCTGGATTGAAGCGTTGAAAATCAACACAATCACGACTAAAACAACAATCGCAATAGCTCCAACCACTATCATATTCAAAGAAAGACCTTGACTTTTTCTTTTTATCATAGCATACCACCTTCCACAGCTTTAAAACCACCTCTTCCTTGGTTTCAAAGCCAATTAACCTATTTAGTATACTCATTTGTATAATCAGTATTTAAATTTTTCTATTTCTTGCCAGAAGAACAAAACTTAATAAATGAAGAAATATTGTTTCTTTTTATGGGATTCTTTGACTTCTTTAAGAGAAAAAAAGGACATAAGGATATGAGCAATCAAGAGCTTCTCTCCTATGCCAAAAAGCAAATAGACCAAAAACAAGCATCTCTACTTGATGAACTCAAATCAACCATAAAAGCATTGTTGGAAGAGCTGGGTGATGAAATTAGCAACTTAGAAGAAATAAACATCGATGAAATTAAAGCCGAGGAAAAGACCAAGATCATAGTAAAAGGCAATTTGGAAAGTTTCATAAGAGAGTTAAAGAGGTTAAGAAAGAACCTTCAGCAGTTCCTTGAAAAGGAAGAGGATATAGAAAACTTTGCGCAGGAAGCCCATTCTCTGTTGAAGGATTTTGAGGAAAGAACCGCGATGAACTTCGAGAAAGCCACATTCTTAGTTGGCAAGGAATTGCATGAGGTTGCCAAAAGCATCTCTTCATTCTTTAAATACATAGACAAATTCAAGAAGAAAAACAAATACTTTATAGAAGCAATACAAATTATAAACACCATCGCCGAACTTAATAAAGCTAAGAAACAAAAGAAAGAAGCAGAAGCTGATTTAGATGAGAATATACAGCACATTGAAAACCTGGTTAAGGAAATTGACAATAAACAAGAAGAATTTAAAAAGAAGATTGAGCAAATCAGAAACAGCCCAGAGCATAAAAAACTCTTGCAAAGAAAAGAAGAGCTGAAAAAGAAACATAAATTGGAGAAAGACAAGTTAAACGAACTCAAAGAACTTATCAACCTAAAAAGACTTGCCAGCATATTCCATTTCAGCCAGAAGGAAATGTCGGTAATAAATGAAATGAAGACTGATTTTTATTCAGCATACGACAAATACGGCAAACACAAGATACTTGATATGACCTCGGGCAACAAAAACAAAGAAACCATCACGGATAAAATCAAGGAGATAGAAACAATTCGAGAAGAGATAAAACAACTCTCAAACTCATTGCCTGAAAAGGATAAGATAGAAGAGATAAAGGAGCAGCAAGATAGGCTCAAGAAGGATAAAGCAAGGCAACTTGAAGAAAAAGACAAGCTCAAGAAGAAGAAAGCCCATTTGAACGAAGAGATTAAGGAAATTCAAGATAAACTGCAAAAACAATACAACCTCTTAAGAGAAACAAAGGTATAGAAACTAGTCCTACTTCTTCTTGCTCATCCTAAGCCTTTTCTTCAATTCATCCTGATTCTCAACCTCAAAATACTCAAAGAATCTGTTAGACAAATGAATCTCGTAGGTTCGTCCTTTCTTCTTCTTTATAATAAAACCCATATTGTCTAATTTTTTAATATGGTCGTATGCTTTATTGCTTCTAATCTCGACCACATCTGATTGAAGCACAGGCGCTTTCCAAGCAATTACAGCCATTGTTTCTGCCAAAGACTTGGGAAACTCTGTTTGGGTAATATGCTTTTTAATCGGCTCGAGATACTCAGGCTTCACAGTAAGATGCCAATCATCTCCAATATTCTCTAAAATAACACCGCCTCCCTTCTCAGAATACTCCTTTTTTAGCTTGTTTAATTCTCTTATAATTCTATCCTTGTCATCAACCCCCAGCATCTTTCCAATCTTTTCAACACTAACACTTCTTCCGAGGGTAAACAAAAGGGATTCAATCTTATCCTTGAGATTATCCTTTGTAGTTTGGGTTGATTTTGTAGAGCTTTCCATCTTTAACAATAATCTTCTTCTCAATCAATTCATTTAAAACTTTTTCCATAAACTCAGGATTAACACCAGCATCTCTGCCAAGTTGTTCAATGCTTTTTGCTCCCTGCCTCAAAGAAACAAAAGTAATATTCTTAAGCAGGGCATTTTGTGTTGAAAAAAGCCTTTTGCTCTGTTTGTCAAAAGTCTTAATCATAATGTTCAAATCATGCAGTCTTGCCAGATTATCATTAATGAAGTTATTGAACTCAGAACTTTTTATATTAATCTCGCTTGGATGTGAAATCTCTATTGATGCAGGCATAAAGTCCAGGGAAAACTGAAGAATGCTTCGCACATTCTTGAAAAGCACAGTAAGCTCCACTACCTTTGTGAAGAATTCTTTTTTCTTCTCGCCGTCAAAGAAATCCTTCTTGACAATCTCGCAATAATCCTCTTTTTCAATATTACTAACATTTTTCTCTAAAAATTCCTGCGTATCCTTCTCAGGCTTGCCAATCGCTTGAAGCATAACGCTAGCCTCAATCCAGCCCTCTTCCATTCTTTCTCTTATCTCTTTCTTGTTTAACATAATACCACAAATATAGAAAAAATCATAAACTATAAAAATAATTTGTTTTTCTGCTTTCTCAGCAGCCATACATTATACACTTTGTGGGGGTCGCCAAGTCTGGTCAAAGGCGCTGGACTCAAGATAGTTGAGTGGTGAGCCGCAAGGCAATGAATACGCCCGCTATGAGGAATCCAGTCCCTTAGTGGGTTCAAGGGTTCGAATCCCTTCCCCCACATCCTTTCTTTTTTTCTTTTATCTCCCTAAAACAGAAAAGTTTATATAATAGTGTAGAAAATTGTGTACTATACTTTTTTGAAGGTGATATCGGTGGAAATTGGCAAGAAAACAATCGCGTTGCTTATGATACTGTTGGTGTTTGTCTCTTTGATGGGCACTTTTTTAGTGATTACAAGGGCAACTGGGATACAATCTATAAGGGTTGTAGATACAGGGGACACAGAAGGCAGAGTATCTATGGAAGTAGGAACACCTGAACCTGTGGATAGGACTGGTAGTTCAACCGGAATAATATCTTTAAGCATTGTTGGAGGTAATAAGAATGAGTGAAGATGTATCAAACAAAGGACTTGCAGTCCTTTTGGTTTTGGCGATAGTGGTCTCAATAGGAGGCACATTGATTAGCTTGAATAAAATGGGAACAGGGATTACAGGATATGCTAGTGATGATGAAACTGGAACAGCATCATTGGAAATACAATCGCTGGTTCAAATAACATTGACAGATTCATCAGTAGATTTTGGAGTATGTGCCTTGAATAGCAGCCAGGTTTTGACATATGATAGTAATTCCAGCAATAATCAAAGCCTGGAGGATGCAAACAGTCAATGTACATATCCCAATGGTGTTAATGATGTGTTTACTTTAGAAAATACTGGTAATAAGGATGTCAATCTGACTATAAAATCAGATACAAGCGCGGCTAGTTTTGTGAATGCACCAAGTGCTGATTTGAAAACTTTCGCTTTTGTCGGTATTGATAATGACGGAGGTTGTGTAAGTGGATTGCAGACTTCATTTACAAACTTTACCGCAGCTGATACTGATTACCTGTTATGCAGCAACTTCACAACGCCAAGTACGAGTGATGAGGTTGATATCGCATTTAGGGTAACATTGCCACCAGATGCTTTAACAGGACAAAGGCAGGCCACAATAACAATTACTGGCGAAGAGATATAAAGCTTAACATATAATTTATTTTTTATTATTCTTTTTCTTTATCTTTATTACTTTTCTTTTCCTTACTTTTCCTTATTGAGTGTTTTCGAAAGTTTTATATTCAAGTGTTTTTCTTAAGTTCATAAGATGATATTC
>CAZOKS010000047.1:0-6132 GCA_964580745.1 uncultured Methanosarcinales archaeon
GAGATTCCAACAGGAGCTGTAGCTGATATCTTTGGAAGGAAATTCTCTGTATTGCTGGGCACATTAATAAGTGGAGCAGCCCTCTTTTCAATTTTCTTTCTGCATGAATTCTACGCAATACTCCTATGTTTTGCTCTTGTGGGTTTGGGAAATACGTTTGATACTGGAGCTAGGGAAGCTTGGGTAACAGATTTGATAAAGAAAAAGAGAAAATCCTTCTTGCAGGATTCTTTCGTAAAATCCTTCAGTCTTGAAAGTATAGGTTTAGTTGTTTCAGGCATATTGGGAGCGTTGCTGGTCAAACAGTTCGGCATCTCAGTAATCTGGATACTTGCAGGAATCTCTTGCTTTCTGACCTTTCTTTTGCTGGGGTTGGCAAACGAGCAGTTTAAGAAAAGGAGGGTCAAAGTCAGAGAAACTTTCACAAACTTGATAAAACAATCTAAAGTGTCAATTAAATATGCAAGGTATCATCCTGTGCTGTTTTATTTCTTGATTGCTATGTCGTTAATTGTATTTGCAACAGAATTCAATAGTTCCCTTGCATGGGTTCCTTTTCTTCAAGAATTGGGTTTCCCAAAGCATGCTTTTGGTTACCTATAGTCCGTTATGAGTGCTGTAGGAATATTCGCGCCGTTCATATCAAAAAGGTTTCTTAAGAAGGGCGGAGAAAAAAGGTTTATTCTGACTGCTATCATATTGTCTATCTTGGTTTTGCTTCTAATCATCTTTGTTAGAGAACTCATATTTGCATTCTTAATAATAATATTGCAGTCAATCTTCGACGGGATGAGTTGGCCGGTTGAGAGGACGTATTTCCAGAAGTTTATCAAAAGCAAGATTCGAGCAACTGTAGGCAGTGTAGAACGTATGCTTTTCGGCTTCTCTGCTTTAGTTGCTATGCCACTTGTTGGTTTAAGTGTTGAACTGTTCGGAGCCAGATATACCCTCTTTTTATCAGGTGTATTAATGATTCCATCTGTACTTCTGTTCCTGAAAATCAAAGAAAAACCTTGACTGAAAAAGAAGTCTGATTTGTTTTTTATTAATCTTTTTTTATTCTTTTTGTTAATCTGTGCAATAAGTTAGCATTTTAGCAGGAATGAGCAGCGGGGCAGCACTTTACGCAGCCCTCAGAATTGCTTCCAAAGTTAAGAAAGGGACGATAGTAGTATTGTTGCCAGATAGAGGAGAAAGGTATTTGGTTTAGCTAATATTCTTATCAACTATCTCTGCCATTCGGTCAATAAATGCTTCGGCATCCTCTGCCAGAGAGTCAAGTTCAGCACCTGAAAAGCTTTTGAGTTCATTTACCTTAAGCTTCTCATATAGAGAGACAACCCTCTCAACAAACTGGTAATCCTCTTCAGAGAATTCCGTTGTATTCATAGCCTGTTTTATTGTATCCGGCATCTTTGAAGGCACAGGAGGCAGATATCCCACGCTCATAAGGGCAGCATGCCCTGCATCAATAGTGGCCCAATAAATATCAACTATGGACTGAAATAACCGAGTTTTAGAACTTCTTAGGGCTGTTGGAGCCCTCTCAATAAAGGAAAATATAGACTCCTGAGAAGGCCTTATCTTGCCAGAATAAAGCAGCATCTGAAGCGGCTCAAACACCCCTGAATCAAGAATCGCCAAACCTTCTCTAAGAATGTTAATAATAACAGGGTCCGATTTCATCAGATATTCCCAGACAGAAGTAATTTTCAAAGTGGTGGCATGGATATCGTCCGAAACCTGATTAATAATATCATTCATAATCCTTTTATAAGAATTGGTTATCTCAGGAGTAATCTTGTATGTAGCATCATCTACAATAATCAGAATGTCAAGGTCAGATTTCTTGTTAGAGCTATTTCTTGCTCTGCTCCCGAAAATAACAATAGATTTGATAAAATCGCCAAACTCCTTGTATGCCTTTTTAGAGAACTCATAAACAATATCAACATCCTTCTGCCTATATCTCTTAGAAGAACCATGCTCTCTCCTTTTGGTTTTCATCCAGACCACCAATACCTCTTTTAACTTATTCAGACTATTTAAATATTGCTTTCTTAAATACCTTATTCAAGTGGAGTCTCAGTCCAAAGCTTCCAGTCGTTAGACGGAGCATAACCCCCCACGACGAAATAAGGACTCTGAATCTTGTCAAAATACGAATGATTTATGTTAGTCCATGTATCCATTCTTCCAGGACCTCCTGGGCCAAGCTCAGCCCCGTATATAGGCGAACCAAGTTCGCTCCAACTCTGCACAATCTGCCTTATATTGCCTTCTCCATGTCCCTCTGAAGATATATTTCCCTCATAACCCATCTCCATAAGCTTATGAATCGCAGTCTTTACAGGATGTTTTCCTTGCCCAATCGGCAGATGAGAATGACCTCTTCCTATCCCATCAACCATATGCACATTCCCTATAATACCCTCTTTCTGCATCTTTTCAACCCATTTCTGGTACCATTTGTTAAATTCTTCCATCCTTTCCTGCTCCGAGCTAAACGTCTTGCCCTGCTTCTCAAAATACCTGTACCACATTCCAAGATGCTGGGTATCAAATGTAGCTTTAATATGCTCCTTTGCTAGTTTCTCAGCCTCTTTCCTGCTTAAACCTTCTCTGTAGTAAGGATTATCAACCAGCTCTCGCTCTCCATTCTTTTTGAAAGACGAAGAAGCAGGTATCTTTGGCTTAGTAAGCAAATCAACCATTTTCTTTCTCGAATCCTTCACAAGCTCCATAAGCTCGGCAGGATGACTCCCATATCCCATCTCCGGGAAGATATTCTCGGGGGCAATAAAAAGCGGCTCTTTCAGCTTCTTTTGCTTCTCTTCTTGATAAGCGAATATTCCAAGTTCAGCCAGCGACCTTACGCTTTTTTCCTTTGCGTATTCATCAACAGGAATAACATGCCTCTTCACATTCCTTATCTCTTGGGCTTGCATCTCCTGGCCCATCGCAGTCTCTTTAGAAGATTTGATTCTCAGTTCTAATTGTTTCTTCAAGGCTTTCTCCTCAGGTCTCATTTTGGATTCTGGTACATTCTTTAATTCATCCAAACGTTTCTTTTCCTCCGATATTATTGACCTATGATAATCTGCCCAACCCTGAGCTGATTTCTCCTGCGCATCCAAAGTTGAGAAATAAGCATATTCCGCAGGAGAGACATGGCTCTTTTTGAAGGGAATCTCCTTCCCTTCCTTCTTCATTCTTTGCAGAAGCATGTTATATGAACGAGTTTCGTCTTCAATATCTTTCCAATGAGCCTCCTTAAACTTCACAGCGCCATCCTCATCCGTCTCAGGCACCATATCGTTAATATCGGAAACAGGCCTGCCATTCTCATCCACATACTCCCCTTTCTCATTCTTCTTCCATATTGGGATAGTCATAGGGATATCCTTTCTTATGCTTTTGATTACCTGACCTGTTCTTTCATCAACCAATGAAAAAATCTTCTTCTCTTCCTCCCCAGGATAACCCTCAAATTTATACCCGCTCTCTCCCTCATAGGCATTGACATCACTTATATTTCGGGGGAATTCACCTGTATGCACCACAATAGAAGTGCCGCCCTCAGAAACATCCGCCGCGAAGTTAATGGCCTTCTTAACCTCATTTATCTCCTGTTCCCTTTGCTCCTCTGAAAAGCCATTCCTTCCCAAACCAGATATATTACCAACCTGAGTTGGCGAATGCACGCTATGAATCTTAACCTTGTTTACCCTGGCTAAATCTTTAATATCCTGCCTCATCTGCTTTCCATATGATTCAGCACCCACTCTCGGCTGTGTCCCGCCTGCCTGAAGAGCAAGCTCCACTCTTCTAACGCCCAGCCTCATAGCGTTTGTTAATGATTCTCTAAAAGTGCCACCAGCACCTTGTCCTTCAGTAACAGTAGTTCCAACCCTTGCAATAGAAAGATCTCCCTCTATCTTGTCATTATTTGTTTTAGGCTTATTAACAGAGGGGTTCCAAGGATCCGGGCTTGAATAATAATTGCTGAATTCCATTTTATGTATTATATCTTCTTATTTTCTCAAGCATAGACTTTGAGGTGTGAAGGAGATTTACCGCTCTCTGGCTAGGAATATAAGCATTCTGCGCCATTGTTAATTTTTCCTCTAGCTCTCTAATCGCATCCAAATCATTAGCACTTATATCTTGATTTTCACTTGCTGAATAAAGCGATTTAACAGTATTATAAACATCCTGCATAGTGTTAAGGCTTGTGTTATAGGGATTATCCTCTTTTGCAGAGGAGTATTCTTGCTGAGCTTGATACGATGCAATCTCCAAATCCTCTTCAGCAGAGGCCTCCTCTTCTTTAGTCATGGTAGAGCCAACAATATCCTCAATGCTTCTTTCTTCTTGAGAGGGAAGTTCAATCTCCTTGAGCATCTCCTCCATCTCTTCCTCTCTTTCTTTCTTTATCTGATTATTTTTCTCCTCAATTTCTTTCATAATCCGCTTTAATTCTTCCTCTTTCTTTTTCTTTTCTTCTTCCAGTTTCTTTATCCCATTCTCTTTAATAGTATCAGGCATTTTACCACGCTAACATCCCATGCGCTTTCTTGAAGTTCTCATAGGTCTTTACCATAGGGGTTTTTATTGCACCCAAAGCCGCTTTCTCATTCTCCTTCAACAATTCCTTCTTGAATTGCTCCTGAGAACCCTTAAAAGGATTAAGCTGCACATTCTTTAAAGGACCAAACAAATCCTTAACCCCACCAAACAATTCAACAAAAGGCTCGAAAGGATTGCCCATACTGCTTTTCTGCGGCTTCTTTTTTTCATCATCTTTCTTTTTCCCTTTATTCTTAATTCGGTTCTCAGCTTCCTCAATATATTTTCTTACATCTCCCCCAAGTTCATTCATCGCCTTATCAATTGTTTCATTCAGCGAACCCAAAATCTCAAAGTCTTCTTCCCTTCGCATATTAATGTAATTCTGAAGCTCATCATCACTCCAAGAATATCCCCTTAAAGTAATCTCGACCCTTCCCACATGCAGAGGTCCTCTCTGAAAGCCCTCTTGTTGATAAGACATGCTTGGCTTTGTTCTATAGTAAAAATGCGCCAAAACACAGCCGTTATAATTCTTAATTTTCTTATATACAATAGTTTCAATCTCAACCAAAGAAGTTTCAAAAGCGCTAACAATGTCCGCGCTATCAAGCTTATTCATATCCACAGAAAGCTTCTTTATATTCCTAAGATAAGGCCGCACCCAATCCATGTAAAGCTTTATTGTATTGTAATGCTGATAAAGATATTGAATTGTGAATTTTCTCCTAGATGTTAATTCCTTTTCAGTATTCTTTCTCCAAGTAACAAAGCTCTTGAGCTTCCTCTTTAATACCCTTTTGAGATGGTCATTAAACTCCATCTTGTCAACTACTTCATCAACATCGTCATTCTTTCCAATATGAGTTGAGAAAAACAAGTCAGGCAGAACAGCAAAACCAAGCTGTTGAGCCATTCCATATACCGAGGCAGGATTCTTTGCTCCTCCCTCTACCATATCAATCCAAATCCCTTTCAAAGTGACATCAGCCGATTCCTTGCCTGCTCTTGATTGCTCATATAGCTCTAATCTCTCGTCAATAATCCTCAATTCTCTAACAATCTGAAACATATCCTTCAGCATCTTACCCACAGTCGCAAGGAACTGCGATACCTTGTCTTGTTGAATTCCTAATCTTTGAGCAGCCACCCCGAAGAAAGCAGAATGTTCGCTTGCTGCAAAGGAATCCAATGTCTTCTTTTTAAAAGGAAGTCCAAAATCAGTTTGAAGCGATCTCAAGACCCAATAGTATGCCTCTTCTATTGATTGGGAGAAGGATTCATGCACAATCCTCAGAGGAGGCAAGTGTGAAGTAGGGAAGCCGGTAGTAGCATAAGATTCTTTCTGAACCTCTATCTCCTCAATATCAGCAATCTCCTCTATCTTATCCTTATTCTCTTCAAGGTATTTCTCCCACTCTTCCTGTCCCTCCTTAACCTTCTCTTTATATATTCCTTTATACTTGCTAGAAACAAATCCATATTTAGCGAGGAGTTTGGCAGATACCATCCTAATATTATTTAATAACTAAAAGTTTTATTAAACTTTCCTTTTTTTGTTTG
>CAZOKS010000048.1:0-5809 GCA_964580745.1 uncultured Methanosarcinales archaeon
TCCCTGCCGCCAATAGTTGAGGCCTATGATAATGTAATCAACAACAACTCTACTTTGCATTTAATGGGGCTATTGCAGGATCAGGGGGTTCATGCGCATATAAATCATCTCTTTGCCCTGCTTGAGTTGGCAAAGAAGAAAGGCGTAAAGGATGTTGTAGTTCATATCTTTACTGATGGCAGGGATACACCACCCAAATCGGCTTTGAGGTTTATAAAAAGCTTGAAGGCTAGGATGAAGAAGCTTGGCATTGGAAGGGTTGGAATAATCGTTGGAAGATACTATGCTATGGACAGGGATAAAAGATGGGATAGAACAAAACGGGCCTATGATGCTTTGGTAACAGGCAATGTTTCTGCTTTTGAGGATGCAGAGACGGCTGTAGAAGATGCTTATGAGAAAGGGGAGAATGATGAGTTTATCAAGCCTCGAAAAGTAGAGGGCTATTCAGGGATTAAGGATGGAGATTCAGTTGTTTTCTATAATTATCGGTTTGATAGGGCAAGGCAGATTACCAAGGCTTTTTTAGAAGCTGATTTCAAGGGATTTCAGAGAGATGTTTTGCCCAAAGTGCATTATCTCGCTTTTACTAAATATTATACAGAACTCGCCTGCCCAATAGCTTTTCCACCCTTTTCTCCTAAAAACCTACTGGGAGAGATGTTTAGCAAGTACTCTTTAAGGCAGCTGCGGATAGCGGAAACCGAGAAATACGCCCATGTAACCTTTTTCTTTAATGGGCAAAGGGATGAACCTTTCCCTCTTGAGGAAAGGATATTAGTGCCAAGTCCAAAGGTAGCAACATACGATACCATTCCCGAGATGAGCGCTTTTAAGGTTAAAGATAAGATTCTCCAGGCAATAAAAAACGAAGAGTTTGATGTTTATATCCTGAATTTTGCTAATCCTGACATGGTGGGTCATACAGGTGTGCTTAAAGCAGCCATAAAGGCCTGTGAAGCTGTTGATAAATGCGTAGAAGAGGTAACCAAAGCAATCCTAAAGAAGGGCGGAGTGGCTCTTATAGGTGCTGATCATGGCAATGCAGAGATGATGCTTGATATTCAGACAGGCAAGCCCTTGACAGCCCATACCACTAATCCAGTTTATTATCATCTTGTTTCTAAAGATCCCAATCTTTCTCATAAGGCAATCTCTTTGCGAGATGGCGGACTTTCTGATATTGCTCCGACCATGTTAGAAATATTAGGAATTGAGAAGCCAAAAGAAATGGAAGGAAAAAGTTTAATAATACATAAGAAATAAAATCCCTATGGCATGTATTTTAAGTAAGATTGGGCGATTCTTTAAGAGATTCTTCTCAGAGTATAAGCATAGAAAAAGGACAAAACCCAATTATAAGGAGCTTTACAGCCCCCATGAAAGCAAAGGGAATGGGAATAAGGAGTAAGCTTCTTTAAACAGGATTTGATATGATTTTAGTTGTGCAGGGCAATTGTTAGGAATGGCCGCATTGGACGCAAACCATACTTCATAATGCTTATTTCCAGTATTTGCCAACTCTTTTTCAAAATCTTTAAATACTATTACTTTGTCCCAAGACTAGGCCGATGAGTGTTGATGGTTACTAACCTGAACGAGGCTGAAGTTCTCGTTTCTTTTACAATGCACTCATTGATTCATTGATTTAAGTTTGAAATGGAATGCTTTTGATTAAGGAGGGAATTCAAAATGGCTGAAGACCAAAAGGAAATTGTGGAAAAGGCTTATGAGGCCGTGGAGGTAGCAAGAACTACCGGAAAAATCAAGAAGGGAACGAACGAATGCACAAAGGCAATTGAAAGAAAAAGTGCTAAGTTAGTGGTTTATGCTGAAAACACTTCTCCCAAGGAGATTGTTATGCATCTTCCAATTATTGCCAAAGAGAAAGATGTGCTTTGTGTCGGAGTGCCTAGCAGGGAAGAGTTAGGAGCTGCTGCCGGTATTCCTGTTGCTACATCTGCTGTCGCGGTTATTAAAGAAGGAGAGGCTACTTCAATAATTAATTTCATAAAGGATAGCCTTAAGAAAGGCAAAAAGGAAGAAGTAAAGAAAGAGGAAACAAACAAAGAAGAAGCGCCTCAGAATAAGGCTGAAGAAAAGTCAGAATCTAAGGAAGAGAAACCAAAAGAAGAGAAAAAGGAAGAACCCGAAAAAGAAACAAAGAAGGAAGAAGCAGATGAAGAGAACGCTGACAAGAAAGAAGAAGAGAAGAAGGATGACGACGAAAAGAAAGATTCTGAAGATAAAGAAAGTAAAGCCAAGAAATAAATCAAGGTGATTTAGGTTTCAAAATGGCAAATAAAAAAGATAGTCGAAAGGGAAAGGCTTCCCAGTCTCAACAAAGCGGAGTAGTTTTTACTCCCTCTTTTCCTGCCAGGGTAGAAGAAATTATAGGACGAACTGGTGAGAAAGGAGAGGTTATCCAAGTGAGATGCAAGGTTCTTTCAGGCAGGGATGAGAACAAAATCCTTATTCGCAATGTGTTTGGTCCTGTTCGAATAGGAGATATCCTAATGTTAAGAGAGACTGAGATTGAGGCTCGGGCGTTGAACAAGCGAAGGAGGTAATTAGAATGCGATGCTCATTTTGCGGAAAAAACATTCCTAAAGGAACAGGAAAGTTATATGTCTTGAAGAGCGGTAAGATATATCGCTTTTGTTCTTCCAAATGCCAAAAGAACATGCTTGTGCTTAAGAGGAAGCCCCTCGCCAAGAAAACTTTGAAGAGCGAGGAATAAATTTTTGATTTGTTTGAATTAGTTAGAGCATTCGTTAGAAAAACGTAATTAAAAACAAAAATGAGTGATTAATATGATTGAGAAAACTCTTGTGCTGATAAAACCTGATGGTGTTATAAGAGGATTATGTGGGAATATAATATCCCGGTTTGAGAATGTGGGCTTGAAGATTGTTGGCATGAAGATGCTTTGGGTATCACAGGACATGGCTAAGGAACACTATAAGGAGCATGTTGAAAAACCATTCTATGTGGGCCTGGAGAAATTTATTACTGAAGGTCCTGTAATAGCCATGGTTCTGGAGGGCAACGATGCTATTGAAGTAGTCAGGAAAATTGTAGGTCCTACTGAACCCAAATCTGCTCAGCCTGGCACAATAAGAGGAGATTTTTCTCATATATCATATAAATTCGCTGATGACAAGAATATTGCTGTTAAGAATCTGATTCATGCCTCTGCAAACAAGGAGGATGCTGAAAGAGAGATTAGCTTATGGTTTGCTCCAGAACAAATACACAATTATGAGAATATCTTTGAAAAAACATTATGAGGTTATTTTGATTGAGTTATTGATTAATTGATTTGATTAGAGGGTGTTAAAATGGGAGAAAAGATGTCTGAGAAAGTAAAAAGATTGGCTGATAAGCCAGACAGAATTAGGAATATCGCTATTTGCGCTCATATTGACCACGGAAAAACAACATTTTCCGATAACCTGTTGGCAGGGGCCGGTATGATGTCGGAAGAATTGGCTGGGAAGGCCTTGCAGCTGGATTTCCATAATGATGAGCAAGAAAGAGGGATAACCATCGACTCGGCTGCTGTTTCTATGGTGCATGATTTTGATGGTCAAGAATATCTAATTAACCTGATTGATACTCCAGGTCATGTTGACTTTGGGGGAGATGTAACCAGGGCAATGAGAGCAGTGGATGGCAGTATTGTGCTTGTTTGTGCTGTAGAAGGAATAATGCCTCAGACCGAGACAGTGTTAAGACAGGCTTTGAGAGAAAGAGTAAAGCCTATTCTTTTTATCAATAAGGTTGATAGATTGATAAAAGAGTTGAAGCTAAGCCCTGAACAGATGCAGCAGCGTTTTATTAAGATTATTGCGGATGTTAATAGATTTATCAAAGGCATAGTGCCAAAAGGATTTGAAGATAAATGGAAGGTTATGGTTGAGGATGGAAGTGTTTGCTTTGGTTCAGCTTTCCATAATTGGGGTTTATCAGTTCCTTATATGAAGGAGGCAAATATATCTTTTAAGGATATTATCAATGCTTATCTAGAGAATGAGGCTGAGGCTCCAAAGATATTAGGTAAAAAAGCGCCATTGCATAGAGTAATATTAAACTCCGTTGTAAGGCATCTTCCAAACCCTAAGGAAGCTCAGGCTTATAGAATACCTAAGATATGGCATGGAGATCCAGATTCCGAAGCAGGAAAGTCCTTGGTGGGGTGTGATCCGAACGGGCCTTTGGCTTTGGTAATAACAAAGATTGTTATAGACCCAAATGCAGGAGAAATCGCAACGGGAAGAATCTTCTCAGGAACAGCTAAAAAAGGTCTGATGGTGCGTGTTGCTGGAAGAAAGGAGGAAAGTAGATTACAGCAGATATACATCTATAAAGGCGCTAAGAAAGAGATTGTGGAAGAGGTGCCAGCAGGAAATATAATCGGTATCGCAGGCGTAAAGACCTTTGCAGGAGATACAATAACAGATTCTGAAGATATTGTGCCCTTTGAGCAGTTGAAACATATCTTCGATCCAGTAATCACAAAGTCTGTAGAACCAGAAAACGCTTCAGACCTCCCAAAATTGGTGGAGGTCTTAAGACAGGTCCAGAAAGAGGATCCTTCGGTAACGGTTACAATCAATGAGGAAACAGGAGAATATCTTATCTCTGGAATGGGAGAATTGCATTTGGAGGTTATTGAGAATAGGATAAACACTGAGAAGCATCTTAATATTAAGAGTTCTCCGCCTATTGTGGTTTATCGAGAAACAATAACCAAGCCATCTCCAGAAGTGGAAGGAAAATCACCAAACAAGCACAACAAACTTTACTTTAAAGTAGAGCCTTTGGATGATGCAATTCGCAAGAAGATTAAAGAGGGAGATATTTATGAGACAAGGGTCAAAAAGAAGGATGACAAGCTAATTGAGGCTTTTGTAGATGCAGGAATGGATACTAAAGAAGCTAAAAAGGTAAGGGACATTTATAATGGAAACATTCTTGTTGATGGAACCAGAGGTATCGTGCACATTGGAGAGATTATAGATATGGTAATGGATATGTTTGAGGATGTTATGAGAGCAGCGCCTCTTGCAAGAGAGCCGGCTTTCGGTATAAAAGTAATCCTGACCGATGCTAAACTTCATGAGGACACAATCCATAGAGGCCCAGCTCAGATATATCCCGCAGTAAGAGAGGGTATAAGAGGAGCTATCAGGTTAGCATCCCCTATGCTCCTGGAGCCAATGCAGACCTTAAGATTTGAGACTCCTGCAGATTATGTCGGCGAAATCTCAAAGATTATTGCAAATAAAAGAGGCCAATTGCTTGACATGAAGCAGGAGAAAGAGCATGCAACCGTGTTTGGCAAGCTACCTGTTGCTGAGATGTTTGGGTTGTCAAGTGAGCTCAGGTCTGCTACCGGAGGCAGAGGCACATTCTCTTTAGTAGATCAAGAGTTTGAAGTGTTGCCTTATGAACTTCAGGAAGAGGTCAGGAAGCAGATTAGGCAGAGAAAAGGCCTTAAGACTGAAGATGAAGGGAACGAGGAATAATTCTTCTATTCCTCTTTTTTCTAATCTTTTTTATTCATTCTATTTCTTTGTTCTCGAATCTTTCCTACTTCTTTTTTCTTATCTTATTCCAAAAGTAAGCAAAAAATTAATATACTGAGTATTGGCTTCTGTTTCAGGGGATCCTGCTCCAAGAAAACCGATATCTTATTTTTTGGAATTGTCATAAAAATTGTGTTTTGGGCCCGTAGCCCAGTCTGGATAAGGCGACAGCCTCCTAAGCTGTAGATCCGGGGTTCGAATCCCCGCGGGTCCGTTTT
>CAZOKS010000049.1:0-5782 GCA_964580745.1 uncultured Methanosarcinales archaeon
GGCAGTCTCTAATTGGTCTGATTCTACGGTAATTGATGTGGAGAATAGATACAAAGGTGTAAATCCTGCTTTGATGCTTGATGAAGCCAAACTTGGGCCTTTGGTTTTGGTAGACCCGGTAACACCTCATAGAAATGCGGCTGCTGCTTTCTCAAAGGAGAAGTATGACTTATTCATTACAGCTTGCAAGAATTTCCTTAAAAAGCCCTCTAAAGAGATGTTTAATATTGAATTTCTTTCTCCTCAACTCATCAAGTCGAGGCATCACAAGAAAGGAAATATTACATTTATCTTTAAACATCTTGTTTCAGATAAAGGCTCTCCTGATAAGATTGGCACTCGAATGTATAAGGAATATCAACGTCTTTTGAGAGGAGTAAAGAAGAGCGATTTCTCTTTCATAGGTTCTGATTGGGATTGGGATGGTGGCGATTGCAGTTGGAGTTATATCCAGGTAAAGGATGAAACACTGCCCTCTGAGAAGGCAATTGAAGGTCCTCCAAGCATGCTTGAAAATCATGCTAAGAGGTTTAAGGAAGCCCATAGCACTGTTTTTGAGAAAAATGGTAGGTTGTATGCTCGGGAAAAAAGGGAATTCAGGGAGCCTGTGGAATTTATCAACTATTTCATGAAAAAAGTTCTTAAGTATCAAAAGGAGACACTGTTATTTGATATTATTAAATAATGGATTAAAATGGCAAGTAAGGAAAGGATTCCCAAAAAGAAGAAAAGAACATTATCCCATTCTAAACATCTTTCTGTTCCTCTCTATAAGACCGATGATATTAAATTTGAAGTGAGTCGGAAAATCCTTCACATTATATGCGGTCTCTTAATTATTCTCTCAATTCAGTTTGAGCTTCTGACTCCTTTAATTCTCTTCGAGGTTTTTATTCTTTTGCTCTGTATATCCCTGCTTTCTCGAAAGGTATGGATTCCAATATGGAATTTTTTGATAAGAAAGTTTGAGAGGAAGGAATGGAAGAAGAGCTTCCCAGGCAGAGGCCTAATATACTTCGTTGCGGGGGCAGTGATATCCCTTTATCTTTTTCCAAGGAATCTTGCCCTTGCGAGTATTATGATTGCAACATTTGGCGATAGTTCTTCTTGCATCTTTGGTATCCTATACCGAAAGATAACGAATAAGAATCATCACAAAAAGCTTATTTTTGGAACAGTGGGAGGTTTTTTTGCAGGGTTGATTGGAGCCTCTTTTTATATAGCGTTGCCGGAAGCGGCTCTTGCTAGTGCAGCAGGTCTTCTTGCAGAATTCGTGGAGATGGACTTGAACAAATCCCCTCTTGATGATAATATTGCGGTTCCATTGGCTTCTGCGACTGCAGTGTTAATCCTTCGTAAATTCCTCTAAGTTTTTCTATTTCTTTCCCTTCCTTCCTTATCCTTCTTCAATTCTAGGATATAGCCTCTTTCTTTAACCATAATAACTTTAACATAATCCCCTGCCTTTACCTTGCTTTTTTTAAGGGTGCTCGGGTTTATTACTTCGGCCTCCTTGAATGTATTAGGGTCTAAAACTTCTATTTCAGGTATCAGCTTTATTATTTGGCATTCTTGAGGCTCTAAAAACTTGAACTCTTTTTCTGCCAAATCCTGATTAAAATGCTTTAACTCATTCTTTTCTATATTCCAGAGCATTAGAGGTTCGGTCTTCTCAACCTTATAATATCCATCATCAAGCTTTATTACATCTCCTTTCTTGAATGGACTAGCTACGTATTTGATATTGGTTCTAAGTATATCTTTAGATGTTTGGGTATTCTTGCTGAAGACTTCGTTGGAATATCTGGAATATCCCTTAAATTTCTTCTTTAACTCTTCCACAAGCTTGCGTATTTGCGAAATATCTCTGAATTGGATGTCAAAGCCGTTGTCTTGCTTTTTGAGAGATTCAGAGTTTACAATCTTACTTTTTTCTAGAATTTCTTTCATTATTTCCTGAAGGGTCTGGCTCCTTTTGCATCTAATCTGAAGGATGCCTTCAAAATATTTTGGGTTCTTATTGCCACATTCACTGCAAACAATCTTTTTTAAAGGCAGGACCATGGAGTAAGGCTCCTCCACCTTCTTAGAATCTATCTCTGCTTTGATTACAAAGTCAACTAAAAGCGTGTTCTTCTCTTCTTTAGCATTGAAAAGAATATCCTTGAATTTGTAGTCTAAATTGAGCTTGATGTTTTTAATTAACTCTTTCTTAAGCCCTTCTGAGACTGGGATTAAGCCCTTTTGGCTTATTTTAATTCTGTTACATCTAATGCATTTGGTAACTGAAAACGGATTTATCTTTTTTATAATAGGATTCTCCTGAAGATAGCATTCCCTACATAAATGCTCCTTGAATTCTTCCCTTTTACCGCATTGGATGCATTTCCTCATTTTTCATTAGGTTGATTTGGAAGTTTAAAAAATCATTGGAAAATATTTTTAATCAGGTCGCAATAGTCTCTTTTATGGATGAGCAGAATATGGAAGCATAGGAGATAGAAATAAAAGGTTTTAAATATTGCTTGTTAATTGTTTAATCTTCAGATAAGGGTTTTTTAGGTTGGTATGATTGCCTAGTGTGTCTTTGGAATTGCTTAATATAAGGTTGGAACAATGAGTCGGATAAAGAAATTAGTGATGCATGGTTTCAAGTCCTTCGCTAATAGAACTGAGATTCCTTTTGGAGAGAAATTCAATGTAATTCTAGGGCCTAATGGGTCTGGCAAATCTAATGTTCTTGATGCAATCTGTTTTGTTTTAGGCCGGATGAGTGCAAAGAGTATGAGGGTTGAAAAAGGCTCTAACTTGATATTCAATGGAGGCAAAACTAAACAGCCAATGGATAAGGCTTCAGTAAGCATAGTGTTTGATAACCAGGATGGCTCATTTAATTCAGAAGAGAAAGAGGTAAAGATTACCAGGATAGTTAAGCAGAATGGTCAGAGTATCTATAAGATAAATGGCAAAAGGACTACAAGGACAACTGTGCTCGAGTTGTTGGGTTCTGCCAAGATAAATCCAGAGGGCTATAACATAGTTCTTCAAGGGGATGTTTTAAAGCTTATAGATATGAATAGTGTGCAGAAGAGGCAGCTTGTGGAAGAGATATCAGGTATATCGCAATACGAGGAGAAAAAGAAGAAAGCAGAGACCGAATTGGAGAAGGTAGGGGAGAAGATTAATGAAGCCAATATTATTCTGTCTGAGAGAAAAAGTTATTTGAAGGAGTTAAAGAAAGAGAGGGATCAGGCCTTAAAGTACAAGAATATGAAAGATGAAATTGATAGAAACAGGGCCACTCATATCCATATGCAGTTGGAAAAGAAAGAAGAAGAATTGGATGCGTTGAAGGCTGATAGCGAGAAGCTTAGTTCTCAGATTGATTCCATAAATAATGCAATTAATGGGTATAAGGAGCAGATAGCAAATAATAAGAAGCAAGCTGAAAAAATCTCAAAGGAGATTGAAGAGAGAGGAGAAAGAGAGCAGGTAGAACTAAACAAGGAACTGGAGTCTTTGAGGGTTGCAACAGAGAAAGCTAAGCTAAATCTTGAGAGAAAACAGGAGGATTTGGAAAGATTAGAATCAAGAGAAGAAAATATTGAGAAAGAGCTTTCTGAGTTGAAGGAGAAGATTGAGTTTTTAGAGAGAGATAATGCTTCGCTTGAGGAGAAATCGAAGAATAAGAAGCAAGACCTTGAAAAGCTTAGGAATGAAGTCTCCAAGATTAAGAAGGATAATATTGAGGATATAGAAAAGATTGAGTTAAGGATTGAGGAGATTGAGAGCAAGACAGAGGAACTCACTTCTAAGGTGCAGGAATTAAGGGAGAAACAACAATCCTTGTTGAGAGAAAAGGACAAGGCCGAGTATGATTTGCAGAATATAGATGCTCAGATTAAGAAGGTTGATGCGATTAAGAAGCAGCATAAGAAAGAGATGGAAGAGCTTTCAACCAAGAAAGATGAATTCAAGAAATACACTTTGCGTTTAAATACACTATTAAACGAGGATTCCAAGACTTCTCTGCAGATAGGAGAATTAAAGAAGAAAACATTGCAAATAAGAGAGAAGCTGGAAGTTTTAAGGATAAAGAATGAGTCAGCAAAGCGTTCTAATGATTCCAATATCGCTGTTCAAAAGTTGCTGGAGCTGCGTTCCCGGAATAAAGGGATTTATGGCACTATTTCTGAACTGGGAAGTACTCAATCAAAGTATTCTAAAGCGCTTGATAGTGCTGCTGGGGGAATGTTAAAGTATATCGTTGTTGATAATGATAAAACTGCTTCAGAGTGTATTAGATACCTTAAAGATAAAAGGTTAGGGTTTGCTTCTTTTATCCCATTGAATAAAATAAAACCAATTACTATAAAGCCCGAGCTAAAGTCGTTGAAGAATGTGGCTGGGGTTATTGATTTTGCTATTAATCTAATAAACACTTCTCCTCAATATCTGAAGGCCTTCAGGTATGTTTTGGGGAATACTTTAGTTGTAAAGGATGTCGATGTTGCCAGACGGATAGGCATCGGTAAGGTTAGGATGGTTACCCTTGATGGCGATATTATGGAAGCAAGCGGTTTGATGCGTGGTGGCTTTAAGAAGAAATCTAGCTCCATGGGCTTTAAGACGGAAGAGTTTACTAAGGAGATTGTTGAATTAGAGTCGGAGCTTAGTAAATTAAACAAGCAGATTAAGGACTTGGAAAACGATAAAGAACAGGCAGAGAAGGAGATTGAGGAGCTTAGGAAAAAGAAGGCAAATCTTGAAGGAGAAATCATCAAGATGGAGAAAAGCCTCTATGTTAGTGATGAGGATTTGGAGGCTAATGAAGATAGGAAAAAGGAGCTTCAGCAGGAAATTCAGATGATAGAGAAGGAGTTATCTGAGGTTAATTCATCCATCTCAAAGACCAACAGGGATTTGGCTCAGTTAAAGATGGATAGGCAGAAGCTAAAGACTGAGATCGCTGAGACTAAGGACCCAGTAAAGATTGCAGAGGTTACCACTTATGAAGAGAATATCCGGAACTTGGAAAGGGAGTTAATGAAGATTGATTCTGATTTGAAACTAAATAAAGACAAGAAAGACTCCTATGAAAAGGAGATTGGAGAACTCGAACGAATCCAAAAGGAGCTTGTGAAGGATAAAAAGGAGATTAATCTGCAGATATCCAAGCTTACTAAAAGCATACGGGATAATGAATTAAAGATCAAGGAAAAAGAGAAGAAGGTGGAAGAGTTCTATGTCGAGTTCAAGGAATTGTTTGAGAAAAGGAATAAGATAGAGAAAGAGATTGAGTTGTTGGAAAAGGAGATTGACAAGAATAATGAGGTGTTGAGGAAGGTAGAGCAGAAACAGAATATGCTTTCTCTTAAAAAGGTGCAGTTGGAAGGGGAGAAAACCGGGCTTGAGAAGCAGATGGAGGCTTATAAGGATGTCAAAATTATAAAGGATGCAGATGAATCGGCGATAAAGAGGGAGATTGCCAAGTATGAGAGGATGATGGAGGATATTGGAGCGGTAAATATGAAAGCGTTGGAGGTTTATGAGAATATTCAAAAGGAATACGAGAGCTTCCTTGAGAAGAAAAAGACCTTGGAAAAGGAGAGGGAAGATGTTCTCAACCTCATAAAAAATCTTGAACAGAAGAAAAAGGATAACTTCCTTAAGACATATGAAGTGATAAAGGATAATTTCAGCCGCATCTTTTCAGAGCTATTCCCAAAGGAAGGGAATGCTTATCTTGAGCTCGAGAATGAGGAAGACCCTTTTGCTGGCG
>CAZOKS010000050.1:0-5142 GCA_964580745.1 uncultured Methanosarcinales archaeon
TTAAGCCCATCACAAATTGATGAGGCTGCAGAAATAATAAAAAAAGGAGGAATTGTCGCTTTTCCCACTGAAACAGTGTATGGATTAGGAGCTGATGCCCTCAATGACAAAGCGGTCAGGCGGATATTTAAGGCTAAGAAAAGGCCTGTAGATAATCCTATAATCGTGCATATTTCTTCTCTGGACCAGATTCCAGAGCTTGTTTCTAGATTCCCTAAGAAAGCAAAAATTCTGGCAGAGAAATTCTGGCCAGGACCCCTAACAATGATACTTAAAAAGAAAAAGGAAGTACCAGATTCAGTCACCGCAGGCCTAAATTCGGTTGCAGTAAGAATGCCAAGCAATGAGATTGCCAGAAAGTTAATTGAGAAATCAGAAACGCCGATTGCTGCGCCCTCTGCCAACCTTTCTGGCAAACCCAGCCCTACTCATCATTCCCATGTAATCGAAGACTTAAAAGGAAGAGCCAATGCTATAATTAAGGGAGGAGAAACAGACATTGGATTAGAATCTACTGTCATCGACATGACAAGAACCATACCTACTATCCTAAGACCCGGAAAGATTACCCCCAGGATGATTCAAAACCAGATTGGCTTTGTGAGTGTATTTAAAAAAAGAGTCAAGAAAGGGTCAAAGGTACCATCCCCTGGAATGAAATACAGACATTATTCTCCTAAAGCAAAAGTCATCTTAGTGAGGTATTCCCAAAACCAAAAAGAAAGGATGAGAGAATTGGCTCTTTCTTTAAAAAAGGAAGGAAAAAAGATAATTGTTCTCTCAAGGTACGACATACGAATAAAGGGGGTTAAAAGGGTACTCTTAGGCAACAGCATTTTAGACATGTCCAAGAAGGTTTTCAGATACTTCAGAGAAGCAGATAAAGAGGGGTATGAGATAATATTGGTTGAAGGTACAATGGAAACCGGCCTGGGATTAGCATTGATGAACCGGTTAAAAAGAGCAGCAAGCATTATAATGAAATAAAGAGGACTAATCGTTACAGGGATTCATAACATTAATAAAATTGTATAATGCATCGCATAAATCCAACATGGAAAACATAGGAGCCTTAGCATGCACTAAAAAATCCTGATTCTTCTGCTTAATCTCATCCCAATCTTCATCTTTTAAAATTGATTCAAGCCTTTTATCCTTTCTTCCATTTAAACCATTTATAAAAATATTAAGGGTAGCATCTAAAGACTGGAAAGGTATAAGATAAGTCATATAATCATCTAATACTTTGCTACTTTCACGGATAAAAGGATATATCTCCAAGAATTCATGAGGATGCTTAACACCGTCAAAAATATCTTTCGCTAAGAGAACGCTATCGACCACTTGGTTTATAACCTATAACTTTTCTAAAGCAATATAATGATAGTAATCAAAATTCTTCACTTTATCACAGAAATGAAGCAATGGCATATGTCTTTGAAGGGAAATCCTCGTTCCTAAGGGAGAATTTTTAATGTCTTGAAAAAGCCTGGAACCTTTTTCTCCGAACTCAGGGCAACTCTTATAATATTTAAGTTTAAAAGGAATGGAATAAGCATAAAAATCGTCAAGACTCTCTCTATATCGTTTGATTAACTCATTTACACAATATATTTTCCCTTATCCAAAACAGTAGAGGTTTTTTGTACCATAAGGTTAAACCTAAACATGTTAATCTATAAAAATCTTTAAAAGCCATTGGAATTAAGCTGTTTAATACGATAACATTCTACGCCATAATTTCTGATCCTAGTCTCAAGAACCCTATCCATTTGTTCTTTCCCATCTTCAAGTGGAATCCAAAAGAGACTCATATAAACCCTCCTGAGCCGGTTAATATCATCTTCATCCATCCAATAGAGCGTTGAGATGGTATCTAAAAAATTTTCAAAAGCATCTGAGATAGCATTACGAGATGCTACAAGGATATCTCTCCGGCAACACTCAAGTCCGTTATGTTTTGTTAGAGAATATATTTTCTTAAAAGCCACTTTAAGCTCTGTCATAATATCATCAATAGAGTTACCTATCATCTTCTGTTCTTCATAATTGGACGCAGTTTCTTTTTTCTCAAAATAATCAAGATAGTCGCACATCCTTTCATAAATAATCTCATTATTCTTAACCAGAATATCGTCTATCATCTGCTTCTCCTTAAAAGTCAACTTTTTCTCAATTCCTTCAGGTATGAACTTCCATTTATGGTGCTGATTGTATTCCATATCAAAAAGCTATACTAACCGACTTAATAAGTTTTTGAAGGAATTTTTACGGAATTTAAGATGAAGTATGAAAATTCCATATATGATAAACCTCTAAGGAAGAAAAAAACTACACCATAAAATAAATGACCGAGAAGCGATTTCTTTTTAATAAACAAAAAAATAATAAAAACAGGGGGAATAAAATGGCTGAAAAAAGTCTGGAACGAATTCTAATAACTGGAGCAGCAGGGCAGATTGGTTCCGAACTAACACCTGCACTATGCGAAAAAGAAGATACAGATATTGTTGTTGCCACTGTGTTAAATAATAAAGAAAAGGAATATCTTGAGAGCATAGTGAATTCAGAGAAGTTAAAGATTGAAATCTTGGATGTTAGAGATAAAGATAAATTTGATTCTATCGCAAAGAAATATGATATCAATGAAATGTACCATCTTGCAGGCATCTTATCTGCGAAAGGAGAGAAAAACCCTTACCTTGCATGTGATGTTAACGTGAACGGCCTCTTAAATGCCTTGGAAGTAGCAAGAAAACATAAGATAAAAACCTTCTGGGCAAGTTCCATCGCAGCATTTGGTCCCGATACTCCAAAGGAAAATACACCACAAAACCCACCAATGAATCCAACCACAATGTATGGACTGAATAAACTTTGGGGAGAACAGCTATGTGAATATTACTTTGAAAAATATGGTGTAGATGTTAGAAGTGTCAGGTATCCTGGGATAATAAGCCATAAAACTCTTCCAGGCGGAGGAACAACTGATTATGCAGTGCAGATTTTCTATGATGCCATAAAAGATGGTAAGTTTGAATGTCCTTTAGATGAAAACACGCGATTGCCCATGATGTATATGCCTGATGCAATAAAGGCTGCTATTGATATAATAGATGCTCCAAAGGAAAGCATAAAGACTAGAAGAAGCTACAATATAGGAGCAGTAGATTTCACTCCTAAAGAGCTTGAAAGCGCAATTCGGGAAGTGGGTGTCTCCCTGAAAATGTCTTATAAGATAAATAAGACACTTCAAAGAATCGCCGATAGCTGGCCCAACAGCATTGACGACTCTCAAGCAAGAGAAGATTGGGGCTGGAAGCCAGACTATAACATATTAGCAAGAATGTGTGATGATATGATTAAAAATCTTTCTGAAAGATTGGCATCATAAGAAAATATTATGAAGAACTAAGAACCATCAGATGCCGAAAAATAAGAGATACTCCCTCACTCTCTCCCAAAGGCAACTTTCAAGAATAATCTGGAGGGGGAGACACATAAGCAGATATAAGTCCCTTATAACCCTTTAGAAAATCAGAGGGAGCATTATTCTGATAAAATTCACACCCCTCTTTGTATATTGAATCAAGTTCTTGATTGATCTCGGGATCTAAAACATGCTCTTTACCTAACACGTATTGCTGCCCCATTCTTTTGTAGGCTATATCTGCCAATTTCCAATATTTCTCTGCTTCTTTCCCATCGCTTTTGTTTGCCATTTCTGTGAAGTATTTAGTAAGCAGTGCTTCATTGTGAGTTTCTGCCAATACAGGATTTTGGAGGACTTCATATGGCTGAGACATATGCATAAGTTCATGTGCGATTACCATTTCCTCAGCATCTTTTGGATTAATGGAATAAAGCTGACTCATCTCCTTGACTTTTTGCTTAAGATTAGAGCTTGCGCCTATCATACTCTGCCCATCTGTAAAGGCAATAGTATCATCAAGGTCCTTCCCGGATATTAAGATTGTCTGAGGATAGCGTAAATCTAATTGATACTTTTCCAAAAAAGAGTTCAAGTCCTCAAGATTATTATCATAAAAGTTCTCAAGCATACTGCTGAAATAGTTCTGGTCTTCAATAATCTGCTTAGGGTCTTGAGAAAAATCTTTAGATAATGCTGCTAGCTTGTCTTCCAGCCCTGACCCCTCAGCCCAATTTCTTTCTCTTCCATCTTTTCCAATGGTTTTAGCAATGCCGTCTGAGTAGACATCTTTTACATTTCCCTGATTTTCAGATTTATAATCAGGAGAGATTATCCTCCCAACCACATAAGTAGAAACAATGAAAGCTTTCTCTTGCGAGTTACTCATTAACTCTTCCTGTATCCTCTTTATTTGCTCTTCAGTCCAAGAATATAAGTTATCCAAAACGGGATTTTCAGAATATGCCATAATTATAGTTATATATGGGAATTATTTAAATTTAACTGATTTAACGGATACTATTTATATGTATCTTTCAATCATGCCATTCAAATCTTATAAGATTGTTGGATTCTTGGCAGACTGGCTGAAATTCATATTTCTGAATGAGATTCTTAGAAACAAAATTGGGCTTGTGAACCAAAATATAAAGCTCATTTCTTGGATAGGTATCTAAAACATAATCCATTACCTTTTTTGATAACCCTAAACCGCGGTACTGCTCATCTATAAAAAGCTCTGCCAATTCCGTAGCGTATTTCTCTTTAAGGATAAGGAAGTATCCTACTGGGGTTAGCTCATCAAAACCTACTAGTATCTTGTGAGCATCAGATGATGCACCCACTGCATAATCCGGCTCACCTCCTCTTTCAGCATAACAACGCAAGGAGTTCCAGAATCTCTTCCTGAAGGGCTGAATCTCTGAGATTTCTGTGGGTTCTAAAGAAACCTGAAGTTTTGAATTGAGGATTCCATCAATAATCTCCTGCAATTGAGAACTATCCTCTGCTCGGCTTACTTTTTCCTGAAATTGCCTTTCTAAGTCTGGATACAAATTAATTAATCTGTAAAGTTTCTCAAAACGATGATAGTTATTTTCCATTCATCGAGGAGAAAATCACTTGTTTTTAAAATTAACGATTAGATAAATTGGAAAATAGCCCCGAGCGGATTCGAACCGCTGTCAGAGGATCCAGAGTCCCCTATGATT
>CAZOKS010000051.1:0-4939 GCA_964580745.1 uncultured Methanosarcinales archaeon
ACATATGTTTTCTGTATCTTGAAGTTGTGTAACCTGATACCACCCCTCAAAATTGAAAAGAGGATTTAGGCTATCTAAAAATTTCATTTCAAGGTTTTTAGTCGGTTGGATGCAGAACTCATCCAATCCGCATTGTTCCATATAGTAATTTGCTATTTCGACATTTTGGGGTTTTTTATTTGTATAGTATTCAGAGATGTCAAATGAAAGTGGTTCTTTTTTTATTATTGTGTTATAGTTATCTTCTGATACTAGTTTTAGGCCATCCTTTTCGAATAAAATCTTATAATTCCCTAGTTCTTGTTCCTTTAGCTCTTTATAATCAATTCTTATCGTAAAGAAATGATTTTCTTTTGTTTCTGATTCTTTGAGTTGTTCCTTGATTATAGCGATGAGACTATCAAACGCTTTTTCTGCGTTATCCTTGGCTTCCTCTTGGGTGGTGTCTGTTAAGGCTGTGTCTGTTTGGGCAGAGTCCTTTTTTTCAACAGCCGACTCTGCTATAATAACGTCCTTACCCTCTTCCAGATATTTGATAATACATTCAAGATACGTCTTTCTAATAATGTTCCTTCTTATCTTGTTTCTCCAGCTTACCTCTTTGCAGAAATAGGTTTGCTGGTCGGTTGAGGTGGCAAATCCATTATTGATTAGATACTTGTCAAAGAAGCTATATTCCTCACCTTCTTCAGGAGTAAATAACTTAAGAAGGGCTTTTAATCTGTCTAAAGTGTTATCTCTTGATAATATGGCCTCGTTAACTTTTGCGACTCTTTTGTAGCTATATGTGCCTCCCTGATATTTTAGGTCTATGAGAAGTTCAATAATTGCGGGATGTAGGGAATTCCACAATTCCTCAGGTATTACATATCTGCCCACTTCAACTGTTTTATTGATTTTGTTTTTATTTGCCCGCCAGTATTGATATTTCATGAACTTTTCTTCGGAGTTTGATTCAGTAGTTATCAACTCAGGAAATTGTTTTTGGTTTTCATTGATATATTGCTGAATCTCCATTGCTCTGGCATTGACTCCGAGAGCTATTTCTACATCTTTACCATCTGCGGTTGTATCTGACCACTTAGAAAAATAAGGGTTAGTACTAGTAGCCCGCAAACGGGTCTTCTCTTTTATTTCTTGGTATGTTATTTGGAATAAGTTGAGTATGATGTCATCATTTATTTCTATATCTTTGTTATTGTTGACAAATTCCTTGGTATTATTTCCTTCAAGTCCTGCTCCGCATGAAATGCGTTCTGCTAAACTATCATCCATTCCTGCTTCAGTTAGGTCGTTGAATACCTCTGCTTTATCTCTGTTTTTCATGTCATAGCCAATACCAATGGTTACTCCTGACGCTCCGCCAGGCCAATGAAGGTTGTTTGGTAAATCTAATTTCTGTTCCCCATCCTCCTCATACAAATATACTTCTCCAATTATAGTTAGCCATCCCTGCTCTATCTCTTCCTCATCCTGAACAGGAGTATCTGTTTGACTAGGTTCTTGATTTTCAGTATCTTCTTCATTTTGAGTTGGGGTGGTTACTTGACTATCTGACGTTTTATTGAGAATTGTTTCCAAGATATGATTTGTTGTTAAGATCGTTGAGTATATGGTGCTGGCATAATCAGGCACTTCATAGAAGAAATAACTTAGATATGACTCATAAACGAATTCGTTTTTTTCTGGAACATCAACTTTTTTAGTCTGGGTTTGTGCTACGGTGCGGGGTGGAGTTTCTTCAATAACTTCAACAACCGACTTGACATCATGAGATGCTTTTGTCGAAGGAAATTCACCAAATGCTTCAATGCATTTCTTTTGGATATCAGCAGGCTTGGGAGTTGCTTTTATTATAAATTCAATTAATTTTCTAAAAAAGTAACGTGTTCTCTCAAAAGGGCCAGCATTTTTAAGGTTATCTTCTTCTCTTTTGTTTTTCAATACATTGTCCATCTCAAGCCAAGTATATTTTAAATAATTCTTGATGTTTTGGTTTGTTTCCAATGAGAATACATCCCCTAAACTAAAGGTTTCTTGGTCTTCTTTGCAGTTACCTGAGCGTACAAACCAGAAGCCGCGGTTATCGTTTTCTTCTAGATTTAATATAAGGATGTAATGACAATCTTCAGAATGTTCGTATTTTATTCTATATGAGTCATAAATTGTTTCTTTTTGTGGTAATTCCCCTTCGCATCTTTCGAAGTCTTCTTCTGGCGAAGAATCTTCGATGAATACAGTGAGGTAATAAGAGCCTTTTCTTTCGTTTTCATACTCTTTAAGGGCTCTGCTGATAAGGGTTTTCATAAGGTTCTTTGCTTCGGAAGGCATATTGTTGTCTTCAGTGGAAAAGCAAATGTTTACTTTTGATAGAGCTTCAGTTTCTAATCCGTGTGCGAAAGGGATTAGCAAAACGCATATTATATACAAAGATGCTATTTTTTTTAAGTTTTTAATCATAGTTACCACATTTTTCTCTTATTTCATCTGTGATTCCTGCAATATTTTCTTCACAATCAATACCTAATGATTGGCCTAAATCTCTGCACTCTGCTTGACCGCAAAAAAGGTCTTTGCCACACTGCTTATATATGCAGTCGCAATAAAATAAGGTCTTGCTCCTACTTTTCAGGTCGTTGTCATGTTCATTTACACTTGCTACAAATATGGTTATTATTACAACTAAAACAACTAAAGAAATAGCAGAAACAACCACGAAATTTAAAGCAAGCGCTTTTCTATTTTGACCTAGCATAGAATGTTTTGGGCAATACTTGTTTTAAATAATTTTTGTTTAGAGCAGAAAAGAGCGGCTCCGGGCAGACTTGAACTGCCGACCTCACGGTTAACAGCCGTGCGCTCTACCTGCTAAGCTACGGAGCCATCTGGTCTGAGGGGAAGTTGCTCATTTATAAAATTATTGTTTTCTTTGTGTTTTGTAATTAAGTTTTTAAGTGTTGGATTATTCCTTTTATTATGGATTTCAATGATAAGTTGATTTTAGCACCAATAGCTCGTTATAGCGATACTGCTTTCAGGCAGCTGGCTCTTGATTATGGCGCTGATATTACATATACTCCTTTGATTTCTGTTAAGGCGGCTTTGTTCTCTCCTAAACAGGAATATTTTAAGGTTGTTTCTATGGTAAGACCTGTGGGCATCCAGCTCTTTGGATATGAGCCAAAAGAATTCTTAGAGGTTGCTAAAATCGCTGAGTCCTATTGTGATTTCATTGATGTTAATTGCGGTTGTCCTGCTCCAAAGGTTTTGAAGTCCAGAGGAGGTTCTTATCTTTTGAAAGAGCCGCAAAGGATTGGCAGAATAATATCTATCTTAAAAAAGAATATTAGCATTCCTGTTACCCTTAAAATAAGGACTTCTATTGAAGGGAAAGACGTTGCTCATGAGGTGGCTTTATTGGCTGAACAAAATGGAGCTGATGCAATTGCTGTTCATCCAAGGAGTGTTGAACAGGGCTATTCCGGCAAAGCGGATTGGAGCCAGATAAAAAGGATAAATGGGATGGTTGACATTCCTGTTATCGCTAATGGCGATGTTTGCTCTTCAGAGGATATAAAGAATATAAAAGAGGTAACAGGATGCAGCTCTGTTATGATTGGCAGGGCAGCCATATCCAATCCCTCTATCTTTGGCTCAGAAGTAAAAGAAAAGAGTTTAGGTGATGTCAGGGAATGGGCGTTCCAATACTTAAAGCATTTTGAGCAGTATAAGGAGCCGAGGGAGCGGAAAAAGGTGGCATTGAAAATCCATTTGCTAGCTTTTTTGAAGGGCGTTCCAAATTCAAACCGCCTTAAAGAAAAAGTAGCAAAGGGTGATTTTTCTTTCTTATCATAGAGCATAGAAATGCTTAATAAAAGAAATTATTTCCTACTGTTTATGCCAAGGGACTATGAATACCCACATGGACTTTATGTTCTTTATTCTGCAAGGAATGATTCTCGTAGAGAACATTTGAAAGATGTAGATTTAGTGTTATATGGGACTTTAAAAGAGGTATCGGATTTTTATATTAAGAAAAAGGATTCTCCCGATATACATCCTGTTGATGCGAAAGAGTTTAGCGATATTCTTAATTTGCTTGTTTGTAATGATGCAGTACGCCAACTTTTTATGATGGCAATAACAAGATTTTATGAATCCTCAAATGGACTTTATGTTCTCTATTCTGAAGGGGATGATACTACAGGAGAGCATTTGAAAGATGTAGATTTGGTGTTGTATGGAACTTTAGAAGGCAAAAGCGATTTTTATGTTAAGAAAAAGGATCATTTTAAAGTACGACCTGTTTATGCGAAAGAGTTTAGCAATGTTATTGATCTGTTGGTTAATGATGATACTGCATGGCAGCTGTTTAAAGACTACAATGTAAGATATAAAAACATTGAGAACTTAACTGATGATTTGCGGAAGGAGCCAGGAAAGTTGGAGAAACTCATTAAAGACTATCTTAATCATAATAGAACTCCTTGGTTTTTAGGTTAGAACATAATATAAAACGATAGGAATGCTTAAAAGTTTTTGGAATCCTTGCGTTATGTAACAAGAATTTTTGTTTTTGCAATACTTCTTAAACACAGAATTTTATGTTACATCATCACAATTATAATCCAAACTAATCACAATCTTATGTTGTACTATAATGATTACATAATGTGTAGTATAATGTACAAGAGGGCTTTAATTTTTTGTGTAATATAGATTGAATGTGCCGAAAATATTAGTTTGTGGAGTTCTATTAGAACTCTTTTATCCAGAAACTTGGGATGTAGGTATAGGAAAGGTTAGGCCCTTCTGAGATTAGCTAGTTTACCTTTGGAAAGGACTTAAGTGATTCAGTAAGAAGATTATGTTTTGAGTTAGAGGTAAGAGAAAGTTTACGAATATTAGTTGGATTTTTATTATTGGTTCTTTGAAGGAA
>CAZOKS010000052.1:0-4848 GCA_964580745.1 uncultured Methanosarcinales archaeon
ACCCCCATTAAGATACTTCCTAAGAAGCATTGTAGTTTTGTATGGTTTAGTGGGCATGACTGGTTTTTTCCCGCTAAGAAAAAAACATTCAGGTATTACAAAACAAAGATTCTTCTCATTTAGGTTTGGCTTGTGAATCTTAAGGTTGAGAATAATTTTCCTGTCATCCATTCTTATTGACAACTTGTTTATTCTAGCATCCCTTACCTTCTCCTCAATCTCCCTTGTTAAAATCTTAATCTCAGCCCAAGAAAGTGTTTTTTCAATTCTCATTTTCTCCGAATTTCCTTAATTATATCCAGTATGTCCTCAACAAGAGCATCCACATTTTTTTAGAGCTTCTAAGACAATATCTATTATCCTACTTGTTTCTTAACCCTTTTTAATCCTGCGTCATTTCATCTGCGTGTGAAATCTTATCAAATATCTTCTGCCGCAGATATATTCTTCTATTCATATAACCTTATTTTTTGTAATCAGCTTTAATGCTGTTTAACATTCTTAAATATTCTTTAGTAAAATCTGCTGCGATTTCAGGGGGAAAATATTCAGCATACTTGTCATACACCTTAATAGTCATCGTAACATAATTATCAAGCACTTCATCTTCAGTAAGTTTCTCAAATGCGTATTGTTGTAACCCCATTACCAAATCAAAAACACCCTTTAATTCTTCTTTAATAAACTCATCTATATTCTTTTCATCCATTTTTATTCACCTTTTGTTTTTATTTTCAATAAAATATTTTCATCCCTTACCTTCTCCTCAATCTCCTTTGTTAAAATCTTAATCTCAGCCCAAGAGAGTGTTTTTTCAATTCTTATTTTCTCCGAATTTCCTTGATTATATCCAGTATTTCCTCAACAAGAGCATCCACATTTCTTTTAGAGCTTCTTAGAGCAACAACCCTTTTCTGTCTTTCTCTTGCTTCCTCTTCGCATATCCCGAATATCTCAGCTTCAATATTCTCTTTAATCTTATCCTCGCTATAACTCCTTGCTTTCAGCCTTTGATAGAGCTCTTCAATATCACATCGGAGCACTACGCATATGTCTGCTCTCTCTATAAACTGTGCAAGATGGCCCTCTATAATAATATCCTCTTCTTCATAACTTTTAAGCAAATCTCCGAAGACCTGAGCCAGTTTATTTTCATCGACTATCAGGCAATCCTTTTCTTCATCATACCCTTCAGAAAGTTTATTCTCTTTAACAAAATCAGTAATGTTTATTACTTTTGCATTCATCAGTTTACCAAGCTTGTTGGCAACCATGCTCTTTCCAGTACAGGGGCTTCCTGTTATAAGTATAATCATAAGCAAATGAAAGGGTTTTAATTATTTAAGAGTTTGGTAGAAAGAATAAAAATAAAAACTATACTGCCGGCTTGTTTTCTCTTGATTTAATTGCAAAACATCACATGCACCCTGGTAATATTGCCTCAATTAAATCCCCTACCCCCTTCAAAATCCAAAGGAACTGAATCTTGATGCTACTGTCCTTAAACTCTTTGCATTTTTTATCCAATCTCTTCTTTTCCTCATACACATCAATAATCTTCACAGGATCCGGTTTATATATTATTATACTTAACTGCTCAATCAATGTAAAAAGCTGCCTAAGAAAGCTTTTTTGCTCGCTACTTATTTCGCCCTTTTCTTCTCCAATCCTCACGAAAAAATCTGCGAACACGTCTCCCAATTGCTCTAGATCAGTAAGACTGTTATAATAGAATATTTTCTTTTCTGCAGAGATGTTGTTTGTTTTGTTAAGTGTTCGTAAGCAGAAGGTAACAAACTTGTTTATAGTCCAATCCCTTTGGTCCAATTCTTTTAATGTTGCATAATCCTTCTTTTGAACTGCCTCAACCCCCTGTTTTATAATGTCCTTCATCAATAGATATATCTTTGGAAAAATCCTTGGGAACTCCTCTTCATTACCCTGAGAAAGTTCTTTTAAAACAAATGTGCTTCCTTGCTCGTTTGTTAAAACCATCCCTATAAGTTGATTGCTAATATTCCTTACGATTGATGCCTGCTCCCTACTTACATTCTTGAGTATAATCTCTTCATAGCCTCGGATATAAGCTCCAAAGCTCAGCTTCCAGCAAGCGCTTCTTCCTCTCTTCTTTAAATCAATCTCAATGGTTCCTGTAGGCTTCTTTTTCCCCAGAGAGAAAACAATCTCTCCATCCCTCTCATCAACTGTTAATTGATCCCCTTTTTGAATCTTGTTTTCCTCAACCCATTTCTTAGGCAGAGAAACCACCAACGTGTTCTTTCCAAGTTTTAATACGCTTCTGAGCATTTTTATCCCTTTTCTTTTTAAAATAAAATATATACCTCTTATACTTTATATCTTTTATATAAGTAGTACATATATTTTTAACAATCTGTTTCTTGTTAAGGTGATATCCATGAAACTACCGCGAAGGGATTTGTTATTGCTGTGCCAACTGAGAAAAAACTCGAGAGAGCCTCTTACCACCATGAGCAGGGAAACGCGGATTCCAGTATCAACTCTATACGACCGGCTGCGGCATTTTGAAGAGAGCCAAGTGATTAAAAAGCACACTAGCATAGTAAACTTTAGTGCATTCGGATATCAGGTAAGAATAAATATTATGGTAAAGGTTTCTCCCTCTTTTAGAGAAAAGTTTAGGGCGCATCTAGTAAACCACGAAAATGTAAACAATCTTTATAAAATAAACAATGGCTTTGATTTCCTTATTGAAGCAGTGTTCCAGTCAATCCAGGATGCAGAATCTTTCATTGATAGTCTAGAGGAGACTTTTGAATTCCGAAAGATAGATGTTTATTATATAACCGAGGAAATCAAGCGTGAAGGCTTTCTATCCAATAAAGAAACCCTTCCAATTTTATACAAGTAGAGGAATATAAATCAAGTAGATGGATTTGTTTTTCTTTTATTTTTCTATCTGCCAATCCAAAAGGAGAAATAATATAAATTAGTATTTGTTTAATAAAGGATATGAAAATCAAATCCTTGTTAGTTTTCCTATTGGTAATGGTCCTTTTTGTTTCTGGTTGTCAGGATAAAGAGCCAGAAAAGCCAGCGATTAAAGAGATTAAAGGTGGCATTGATGTGATTGTAGAAGAAGGACTTCCGCAAGGAGTTATTAGGAATAAAGTCTTTCCCCTTACCTTCAAACTAAGGAATACCGGATATTCTTCGGCTTCAGGTGTAATTACTGTAAAAGGAACCTCTTCCTTTCTCGAGTTTAAAGATACCTTTGGTTCTTCTGTTATGAAATCCTTCCCCTTCCAAGATTTTGAAGGAAGGACAACCCTCTCAGCAAACCCTGCTGAAAGAGCTTATTCACTTATAGTCATTCCATATCTTGATGATCGAACAGAATCAAAAAAAGTGAATATTGAATTCTTACTTTGTTATTCCTATTCCGCAATCTTTAAGCAAAGCGTATGCGTAGACACACGGCCTAATGCTCCTCAAGAACAGAAGGCCTGTGAATTCGTATCTCAAACCTTCAAAGGGCAAGGTGCTCCTATAAATGTGGTATCTTTAGAGCAAAGGACCTATACCGAAGATGAAGGATATCGCTCTAAAAGGAAAGTTGAGTTTATAATTACCCTGCGGAATATGATGGAAGGTTCTCCTATTCCCGTGGAATCAGCTCTTCCGGGCCCAAATAATTATTGTACTGGTGGGAAATTGCCTGAAGATGCCAATATGGGATATATTGAATTCGGCAACATTCGACTGGGAGATGTGATGATGGGCACTAGCAAAAGGGGAGTCAGATTTGATTGTAAGGGCTTAAGCTTTGGACAGAGAAAGGTGCCGTTTGTAGATAATCAAGCTCAGATTGTATGCACTGCAACTTTTGATGAGGATGTGCAACCCTATACTTCTCTTTTAGAGATCCCGCTTCGTTTTGGTTATTATTCCGATATGATGATTCCTATTAAGATATATAGAAACTAATTTTAAGAAAAGTTTTTAAACTTATTTTGAATAAGAGAAAGTATGAGCTTAAAATATAGGTTGTTTGCTTTGTCTCTTATTTTGGTTTTTTTGATTTTGCCTGGATGCGCCCAAGATAAGGAAGATGGCGAGAACGAGAAGGGAGTTAAAGGTGTCGAAATCAAAGCAGAAGTCACGAATAATAATCTTTACACCACAGATTCAGACATTAATTTCCAAATCCAACTTAACATAATCAATAATGGTTATTATGATGTGAAGGCATCAGATATTCTTCTTACTTATTCTGGATATGATAAAGGATTAGCAGAGCTTTACGAGGCTCCTCAAACCTTTTCCAAATCCAATGATGAGGTTCTTTTTGGTGTTACTCCCTTAAATCCTAAAGGCAGTGCTTATCCTGTCTTCGTGGAGGGAAATATACATTTGCCTTGGGCGTCTCATGAGGCGGATTTTGAATATGATATGAATTTGTTCATCAAGTATTGCTATAAATACAAAACCAAGTTATCTACAGTTGTATGTATAGACCCAAACCAGGGTTACAATTCTAATTCGGCTTGTAAGATGAAGAAGCTTTATCCTTCAGGTGGTCAGGGAGCGCCTATCGAGTTTACAGAGATATTGCCTATTGTTACTTCAAACAAATTGGCTTTTCAGATATACTTGAAAAATTCTGGCAATGGGCTTGCCTTTCCAGTAAAAGGGATTTTTGGCAGCTCTTATCTACAGAATTGTGAGAATTTAGAGATGAAATCAGAGAATTATGGGCAATTAACAGTAAAAGCAACATTGGGAGAGAAAATAGTGGAATGTTCTCCCTCTCCAGTCATGGTTGATTATGAGGGCAGCTATGTGGTATGCAATTTTGGAAAGCCAGAC
>CAZOKS010000053.1:0-4791 GCA_964580745.1 uncultured Methanosarcinales archaeon
GTAATAAGAAGTCCTATTACGAAGATACTTGCTTAGGAGATGGAAAAACATTGATTGAATATTATATCACGGAAGATAAGAATGGCAACGTGTTCCCCGAATCAGATAGGGTAAAGTGTGAGTATGGCTGTAACGACGGTGCTTGTCTCAAGAAACCAAAACCTGTCTCGTCATGTTCTGATTCCGATGGTGGTATAAACTATGCTGAGAGAGGAGTTTTGACTAAAGTGGATTCTAGAGGGAATATGGGAACATATTCAGATTACTGCGTCTTGGGCAGGGTTTTAAAGGAGTATTATTGTTACGATGATACTGTAAGACATACTTATCATTATTGTAGAGAAGGTCTCTGTCTTTCAGGTGCTTGTGTATCAGATGCTACATTTCATGATTCAATGGCATCTAGAAGTAGACTCGGTATAACTGGTAGAACCATAGAAGACATCAATCAGAGAGGAATCTTTGAGAGAATTACTGATGCTTTTGTTGTTCTGGTAAGTTAATTTCTCTTTTTTTTCTCTTTTTCTTTTTTAGAAAACATCTCTCTGGTAGACCTTCCTATTGAGAATGTAACCCCTCTGAAAAAGGTTTCTATACGATTTGTTATCATCAGTTGAATAACAACAGCTAATATTACAATAGGTATAAGTATGCCTAGATTGACCATAAGGAACCCAAAGAAATAGTGAGCCTACTAAAATGTTCTTGAATACCTCTTTTGTGTTGTAATCGTAGATAGGATTCCATTTCTGACAATGCGGGCATCTCTTAAGAGTAGAATTGTATCTTTCGCCACATGAAGGGCATGAAATTAGCTTGTTTCTTTTCTGTTCAGTGTATTTCTTGCTAATATTATGGTCTTCCTGCAGGCATTTAACGCATATTATTTTATTATCTATCTCAAAGTATTGACCTGTAGACACGGGTCTTCCGCAGTTTGAGCAATAAGGCATATTAATAATGTCTTTACTTTTAAAACTAGCGATTTTTATTCCTTAACTCTCCAACAATAACCTTTTTATATTAGTTCGAATTCTTGGGAAACAGGGAGGCGTGGCCAAGCGGCTAAGGCGGTCGGCTGCAGACCGACAATCTCGGGTTCGAGTCCCGACGCCTCCTCTCATCATCCTTAAATGTGGCAAATTTTATAAATCTCGGTTCTCTTTCAGCTCATATGAGATATCTACTCCTTAAGTATAAGAAAAAAGACAAGTCTTTTTTGATAAGGGATTTTTCTCAGGATTTCCATTCTCATTACGGGGTTATTACCAAAGAACAGCTCAGGAAGGCAAAGCCAGGAGAGACAATTTCAACCCAAACAGGCAAGGAATTTTTGGTAGAAGAGCCATCCTTTCCAGAGCTTTTCAAGAAGATAAAAAGAAGAGCCCAGATGATTCCTGTCAAGGATTACTCTGCCATATTAGCGAATACAATGGTAGGAAAGGACTCAATCTGCTTGGATGCAGGCACCGGTTCCGGAGCATTAGCATGCTTTCTCGCAAGATTCGTGAAAAAAGTAATAACCTATGATGTTAGGGAAGACCATCAGAAGATAGCTCGCAAGAATGCTGAGTTCCTGGGTTTAAAGAATATTGAATTCAGATCTGCCGACATCTTTAATCCAGATGAAATAGACGTAAAAAACATAGATCTCTTTACATTGGATGTGACAACGCCCTGGGATGCAATAGAAACAGCAGACAACGTGCTGAAAAGAGGAGGATATCTTGTTTCCTATTCGCCAAATCTAACACAAATTGCTCGGATGGTTAATTCCCTTGAGCTAAAGGAAAGTTTTGAACTAATTAAAGTAGAAGAGTTAATAGAAAGGGAATGGGAGGTTAAAGGAGACAGAATTCTTCGTCCCAAAATGAGAGATATAGCCCATTCTGGCTTTCTAATCTTTGCCAAGAAACTCCAATGATGTATTTTCTCAATAGTAATAACAAAATTATTTATATTCCTATGATGAGAATTCTATTGAAAATGGCACCTAAAAAGTCTAAATCCCAAAAGAAAGAGAATGATCCAATCATAGTGTTCAGAAAAGAAAAGGTAGTAGGAACATTTATGATTGCGGGCTTGGTATCAGTATTTTTGGCTTTCTATAAGCTGCTAGTGGAGTTCTTCTATATGCCAAGCGCCTTAGCGTTTTTTGTAATCGCGCTATTATTCTTTTTGTTGGCCTTGATGTTTAATGTAGCTGAGGCCAAGTAAGAACTTTTTTGTTTTTTCCTTTCTCTTCACTTGGATGGTTAGATGAATATCTGCTTTGAATCCCTGTCTTATATGTTCTTCTTAACAACCTCTCCGGGCTTTGTAGAACCTTTACTTGATATAACTCTCCCTGGATAAATCATAGTCCCAATCCCAGTCTTCACACCATTCCCAAGAACAGTTCCAAACTTCCTTCTTCCTGTATCTATCAATTTCCCTTTTGCTTTAAACATCACATTCTTGTTATCATGCCTGAGATTAGCTGTTATTGTTCCAGCACCCAAATTGCAGTTCTCTCCAATAATTGAATCACCGACATAGCTCAGATGCGCCACATTACTATTATCCATAATAACTGAATTCTTAATCTCGCAACCATTGCCAATATGACAATTGTTACCTATAACCGTAGTTGGCCTGATATAACAATTTGGACCAATCTTGCAATTCTCTCCAATAATCGCAGGCCCTTCAATATAAGCGCCTGGAAGAATCTCTGTCCCCTTTCCAATCCTGACCTTTCCCTTGATATTCTTGTTCTGATTGGTTTCCCATTCCTGTGAGATTGATTTTGCATATCTCTCATTTGCTTCTAATAAACTCCAAGGGTAGTTGATAGGCAGCCAAAAGCCCGGAGCTTCAACCGCTTTGACCTCATACGCTTCCACAAGCTTATTTATTGCAGAGGGAAGCTCGTATTCTCCTCTTTTACTCCTGCCGATCTTTTTCAAATAAGAGAATATAGAAGTCGGTAGCTTGTAAAGACCAATCGCCGCCAAATCCCCAATGAATTCCTTTGGCTTCTCCACATCTTCCAAAACCCTTTTGTTATCATCACATCTCAGAATACCAAATTTAGAAGGCTCCTCTACTTTCTTACAAAGGATTCCATACTCTTCTTCAATCAAGCTTTTAATATTATCAGGATGGAAAAGATCATCCCCATTCATAATGATTAAACTCTCCTCCTTTTCCGCAGAAAAATGCCCTTCTGCCAGCAGCACCGCCCCTCCAGTGCCATTCTTTTCCTCTTGATACACGAATCTAAGCTTTTTGTTTATTTCCTTTCCTTCAAAATAACTAATTATCCTCTCTTTTAAATACCCCACTATAACAACTATCTCCTCAACAAAAGGAGCAACCGCCTCAATATTATGTTCAAGGATAGGCTTGTTTGCAATAGGGAGCATAGTCTTTGGAATACTTTCAGTTAAGGGCCAGGTTCTTGTTCCAAGCCCCGCAGCCATAATAATCGCTTTCATATTTCTCAACCTCACATCAATATCCTCTTTTTAAGACTATAAAAAGCTATTGATTCTCAACATACCTCTTTATTTACCTATCTCCTCATCTATCTAATTCTCTATTCTTTCCTTTTTAATCGCCCATCTAATCCTCTCTATTTCTCTCTCTTTCTTTTATTCTTAAATCCTAACTTCAACTTCTCTTTAATCCAACCTTTCTTTAATCTAACTTTTCTCTAATCCAACCTCTCTCTCAAGAACGCTCGCTACCCTTTGAGCACCTTCCCTGCATTTCTTCTCATCCTCACCCTCTGCCAAAATCCTTGCCTTGTCCTCAGTTCCTGAGTATCTTAAGAATATCCTCGAATTCCTGCCAAGATAGCTCTCTACCTCCTTAATAGTTTCACTCAGGTCCTTAATCCTTGAAAACTCCTTTTTCTCCTTAACTTCCACGCTTATCTTTACCTTTGGCAGAGGCTCAAAAAACTTGACCTCGCTCGCTCTAATCCCCTTCTCTCCCAAAAGTTTTATAACCTTCATTGCTGAAAATATACCATCTCCTATAAGCAAGTTATCGGAGAAGATATAGTGTCCGGATTCCTCTCCACCAAAGCTCAAGCATCTAGCTGCCATTTCTTCCACTACTTTTTTATCCCCACATTCTACCCTGAAGAAATTGATGCCCTTTGCTTCTAGGAAATTATCTAATGCCTTATTGCTATACTCAGTATATACAACACCATCTCGGCCTATATCTTTAGCTAAGAAAGCAATTATTTGATCTCCATCAATAATATTCCCTTTTTCATCACAGAATACAGCTCTATCTCCGTCGCCATCAAAAGCCACCCCCAAATCAGCATTCTTATCCCTTACTATTTGGCACATCTCTTTAGGAGCGATAGCACCGCAATTCTCATTGATATTCTTGCCATTGGGTTCATTATTGATGAGCAAGCACGAAGGAAATATATTCTTTAGAACCGTTTTGGCATACTCAGAAACAGCACCATGCCCACAATCAATAACCACTAAAGGAGCGTTTATACTACAAATCCTTTGCTTGAGCAGCCAATTCGTATATATATTCTTCAAATAAGAATGATTCGTGTTTTCATTTACTTTGATTATATCTTTCCTGCTTTTGGGCATAGTAATTCCTTTTTTCTTAGCTGAGGAATAAAGCTCCTCAATTTCTGCTTCTTGCATATCAGATAATTTCCTTCCCTTAAGAAAAATCTTAATTCCATTATCACAATAAGAGTTATGTGAGGCAGTAACCATTATGCCTATACAATTCTCCCTATGAGAGAGATGAGCTAATCCAGGA
>CAZOKS010000054.1:0-4446 GCA_964580745.1 uncultured Methanosarcinales archaeon
GACGCTTGAGCATAAAGAAGGTCCTTATATGACTTTTAAGAGATTATTCCAGCGAGATCCAGGATATGTTAAAACCTTCTTATACAACTTTATTCTGAGAGCCGGTGCAGAATGGCAAAAAAAATCTGAACAACAGACTAAAGTGGGAGAATTCCAACCTCCCTTCACACTTCTGATTAATCCTAGTTGGAGATGTAATAGAGATTGCAGAATATGTTGGGCTAAGAGTTATCTGAGAGGAGGAGATGGAAAGGTTAAGAAAGTTATAGACAAAAGAAAAGAAACTATTGAAATGGAACCTGAGTTCTTGGATGATATACTTACACAGGCAGAGGAAATGGGCACGCATTTCTTCACACTTTTGGGTGGAGAGCCCTCATTACTTTTTAGAAGACCTGGGTATAGGGAAGTATTACTTAACCACCCGAAAAGCGAGTTTCAATTCTTCACAAATGGCACTACAATAGATGACTACACCGTTGATTACCTTAAGCTTAATAAGAATATGATTCCGGTTTTTAGCATAGATGGATATGAAAAAGAAACAGATGATATGAGAGGAGAAGGTTCTTTTAAGGATGTTGTTGCAGGAATGGAAAGATTAAGGGATGAGAATATTCCTTTTGGTGTGTCTTTAGTTCTGACTAAAGGTAACTATGAAACTCTCACAGACCCAAAATTCTATGATTGGCTTATCAATAAGGGAGCATTATTTGGCTGGACCTTCGTTTGCATGCCTGTTGGTCAATACCCTTCTTTAGATGATATGCCAACTGGAGAACAGAGGTTAAATTACGGAAAGTTCATAAAGAAATACAGAGAAGAACATCCTTTATTTATGATGGATTTCTGGAATGATGCTCCTGCTGTAAAAGGGTGTATTGCTGGACGAAAGTATGCTCAAGTGGTTCCTTCAGGAGACTTAGAACCATGCGTGTTTGCACATTTTGCAACGCATAATTTGCATGATGTTTCATTAAAAGAAGCTTGGAATTCACCATTCTTTAATGATTTAAGGTTGAACCAGCCCATAGACGATAATCTTCTGAGGCCATGTATGATTATTGATCATCCAGAATTTTTGAGAAAACACTATAATAAGCATAAACCTTATTCGACTGATAAAACATCCCTTCTTATTGTTGAAGGAAACTTGCCAAAACAGTTGGATGAATATTCAGAAAAAACAGGAAAAGTCTTGGATGATTACTGGTATAACTCAGATATGTGGGAGGCTCATAAAAGATTTATGGAAAAGAGAGGGAAAGCAACAGGTGAAGGCTTTGATAGGATTTGGCTCCAGAACCTTCCTGAGGAAGAAAGGGAAAAAGTATTAGAAAAAACCAGGCCAGATTATCAGAAAAAATAACAAAACAAAAGTTTAATAAATGGAATATCTTCTTGTCATATTGGTGACTGATTTATGTTAAAATTAGATAAGACTCCAAACAAACCAACGGTTATTGAAGGTTTTCCCGGTGTAGGTTTAGTGGCGAGCATTGTGACTGAATATCTTATTGAACATCTTAATGCTAAACTTATTGGCAAGATTATCCTTGAAAATATGCCTCCTATTGTGGCGATTCACAATAGAGAGATTGTTCAGCCCTTTGGTATTTTCTATAGTGAGAATAAGAATATCCTGCTAATCCATGGCTTAACCATGGCCAAGGGTTTTGAATGGGACTTGAGCGATAATATTATTGAGCTTTGTAATAAGACCAATACTCAACACATGATAAGCATTGAAGGAGTGCCAGCAAGAACCCAGAGCCCTAAAACCTACTTTTATACAACAAGCAAGAAGTATAAGAAGAATTTAGAGGAGTTAGGCGCCAAACCCTTAGAGAACGGAATTGTTTTAGGTGTTACTTCTTCTTTGTTAATTAAGAATGAGAAAGTACCTCAGACCTGTTTATTCGTAGAGACGCACATGGGCTTGCCCGACAGCAAAAGCGCTGCTTTAATTGTAAAGGACTTAAATAAGATTCTTGAGTTAAATGTAGATGTGAAACCGCTTATTAACAAAGCACAGGAGTTTGAGAAAAAACTTAAGAAAATACTCTCGAGCGCGAAGAATGCATCTGATGTTAAGAGACAGAAAGAAATGAATTATGTTGGTTGAAATTAGAGTTAAATACGGTGAAAAATATGAAAGTCCTAATTATAACCCAATTTGTTGAGGGGTATGGAGGGGGTACAGGCAGAGTTGCATATGATATGGCAGAGGCATTCTCAAAAGAACATGAAGTAACTTTGGTTTGTCCTGCAGAGAAAACAGGAATTATTGAAAGAAGAGGTAAGCTTTTAATATACGGTATTAAGAGTTATACAATGAAAAAAAAGGGAGATGTTTCCTTCTCCTGGTGGTCACCAAAAAACAAGAAAGGATTTTATGATTTCATAAAACGATTCGCACCAGATGTTATTCATTCGCATCAACCAGTGAATATTGATACGGTTGCTCTAAAATACGCTGCTAAGCATTCCATTCCTTTCTTTTATACGGGGCATGTTCTTCCTTCTAAGGCCTTGATTTACCAGATGCCTGGAAAGATTGCTAAACCAGTAAACTCATTACTCTTGCATACAGTGCTCAAGCCATATTTTAAATCATATTTTAAGTTCTGTGATGGTATAGTCACCCTAAATAAATTCTCTTACGAAGACCATGAAAAGATTGCAGATTTTCAAAAACTGCATATAATTCCCAATGGTAAAAATCTTGCAAGATTCTATAAAAATGCTCATCCAAGGCTAGATGAAAAAAAGAAGAGGTTAGTTTTTGTTGGACATTTATCTAAAAGAAAGAATCAAGAGTTTCTGGTTGAGGTTATGAGGTATCTGCCGCCCGACTATGAACTGACTCTTGTTGGACCGCCACTATATGATTCTTATGGCAAACTATTGAAAAAAAGAATAAACCAGCTTAAATTAAAAAATGTGAAGTTGCTTGGTCCTGTGGCCCATGAAAAAATTCCCGAGATTTATGCTGATTCTCATATCCTTGTTTCTGCAGCTACATTAGAGGTCCAGAGCCTTGCTGTTATTGAGGCTTTGGCCTCGGGCACACCGGTAGTCGGATTATCAAATGAAACAATAGACGAGCTAATTAAAGACGGGGAGAATGGATTTCGATTACCTAAGAATGCAAGCCCAAAAGAGTTTGCAGATATGATTAAAAGAATAACCTCATTAAGCGAAGAAGAATATGACAAAATGTGCAAAGCCGCTCATGAAAGCTCACAAATGTTTGACTGGCAGCATGTGATTGACAAAACAATTGAGATGTATAATGAAGCCAAAGAAGAGCATCAGGCAATAAAAAGAAGAGAACTTATGAGATTAAACATGGTTGTATCACTCAATATTATCCTGTCTTCTTTGTTGTATCTTCTTGCGAACCTTTCTTTTTCCCTAAAAAAACTTATAAAACGAAGAAGAAAAGTTTTAACTCTCACTTTGTGTTTTTAATGTTTCATAAAATATATATGTTTTAACACATAGTTTATGTTGGTTGTTTTATAATAAATATGTTGATATATGTCTAAAAAGATTAATTTTAAACTAATTAATTTAGCAATACTTCAAAATATACATTATACTACTTCGAATCTATTTAAATCATTTCGGCATATTTCATATTAGTAGAATGCGCCTGGGCAAAGAGCTCTTTATTTATAATGGGCTTAAAATCTCCTCTAATATATTCATCTTTAAAACGCATTAGACCTATATAAACAGGATTTTTAATAATATGATAAAAAGTAGATACAGGAATTTTATGACGAGCACAAATTGAGATATAGTTTTCTCCATTTGCTCTGCTCTCAAATATATCTCTAACTTTTTCCATATTCTCCTTATCAACAACCAGTTTCTTCCCAGAGAATTTATATCCTAGAGGAGGCCTTGCAAAGTATTCTCTTGCATTTATCTTCTTCTCAAAGGCCAAAGAAACCCTTTCAGCCACCATCCCTCTCTCTAATTCTGCAAACACACCAATAATCTGCATAAAAGCGTTTCCAATTGCACTAGTAGTGTCAATAGGTTCTGTTGCAGAAATGAAATTAATTCCATTGTTTTTGAAGTCATCTAATATTGTAATCAAGTCTTTTAGGTTTCTAGAAAACCTATCCACCTTGTAAACAAGTATATTAGAAAAAAGCCCCTTTTCAGCATCTTGAATTAATTGTTGAAACATTGGCCGTTTCATACTTCCTGCGCTGTATCCTTCATCAGCGTATATCTTTGTGATATTAAAATCCTTTGCTTTTGCAAAAGCAATCAATCTTTCTTTCTGTGCGCTTATAGAAATGCCTTCCTTTGCTTGTTCTTGAGTTGATACTCTAACATAGATTGCTGTAGAATTCGGATCAGTTTCCTGCTTGACAAGGCCGGGTTTAAGCTTCTTTTTTGGCATTTTTATTCCAATAAGGGTTCCCT
>CAZOKS010000055.1:0-3980 GCA_964580745.1 uncultured Methanosarcinales archaeon
TACCATTATTGCCCAACCATAGGTCATTAAGAACTCCATTGCAGCTTGAGATTTTCTTTCAAAAAACATCTTTTATCCACCTCATATTGTCAAATCTTAAATATTTTAACACTCTTCTTAGCAAGAGCGTTAACACTCCATTTATTTTTTTATTTATTATATATTTAAAACTTTCGGAAATAAGGGTTAGAATCATGGAAGAAATCAATAAAATAGAGCTTTACAAAAAAGGATTGATGATTAAAAAAACCAAGACACTTATTCTATCTGACCTCCACTTTGGATATTATGATACAAGTTTAACAGGAGTAAGAATAGCAGACAATAGTATTGAGAAAATCCAAGATATAATCCAAGAGCTGAAACCGAAAGAATTAATCTTAAATGGCGATATTCTACATCACTTTGGCCGAATATCTGGGCTGGCTAAGAAGATTCTTCGAGAATTGAAGGAACTTCTTCATAAAAAAGAAATAAGTTTAAAGCTTATAAGAGGAAATCATGACACGTTATTGAAGTTTTATTTGGATGAGCTGGAGATTAAGAATAATGAAGTCGATAGATATATTATAAGAGATAAGAATCTAATCTGTCATGGGGACAAGATTATTAAGACGAAGGAAGCGTATGAGCGGATTATTATAGGGCATGAGCATCCTCATTTGAAGCTGAAAGAAGAAGTGAGAAGCGAAGATTTTAAGTGCTACCTTTTTAGCAAGCATAAGAACAAGGATTTAATAGTAATGCCTGCTTTTTCTCCCTATTCTGCAGGGAATAGTGTTCTTAGCAGAGATTTTCTTTCCCCTTATCTTAAGGAGATTGAGGAATTTGAGGAATCAAGAATATTCCTTGTGGACGATGTCAGCAATAGCATTAGGGCTTTTGGAAGGATAAAAGATATTGAGCGAATACAGTGAGCAAAAGCTTTATAAAGAAGCACGATACCTCCAAAAAAGAATAGCCGGATAACCTGGTTTCGGCTCGGTTATACCGGGAAGGTTTATTACTAATTCTTCCCGGCCAAAGAGGGATAATATGGCAAGAATGCATTCAAGGGATAAAGGAAAAGCTGGCTCAAAGAAGCCATTGGAGTTCAGAAAGCCTGTTTGGCTTAGATATGACAAGAAGGAGATTGTAATGCTTATAGTTAAGCTGGCAAAGTCGGGCCTGCCTCCTTCCCAGATAGGATTGACTTTGAGAGATAGTTATGGTGTTCCTGATGTCAAAAAGATAATCGGGAAATCTATTACGGACATACTTGAGGAGAAGAAGCTTGCAACAGAACTCCCAGAGGATTTAAACGCTTTACTGCACAAGGCTGCTCAACTAAGCAAGCATATTGAGGAGAACAAACAAGATAAAACAGCCCAAAGAGGTATGCTGCTCACGGAAAGCAAGATAAGAAGGTTAATGAAATATTACAGAAAGAAAGGCAAGCTTCCTAAGGACTGGCGCTATAGAAGAAGCGATCTCAAGCTTATTGCAGCTAGCATGTAATCTTTCTTATTTCTTTTCTGTTTCTTTATTTTAATTTTCTGCGATAATAGATGACTCTCTGTTACCCAAAGGGATGATGAAAACTTATTATTGATTTTGAGTATCAGAAAACTTAAAAGATGAAGCAACGCAGTTTGTAAGGGATTGGTTAAGGAAGTTATAAAACGTCCCACATCTCAATAATTTTTATAAAGAGTTGGAGTCTTGTTCAAACAGGTTAAATCATTCTAGAGGTGGAAGATTTTGAGCATTGAAAACGAAAACAACAAAAAAGCAACTGATTCAGAGCAAACTGAAGGGCCAGATAAGCTAGAAAATCTTGGGAAGAATGAAAGACTTTTTCTTGAAAAAGCTAAAGAAGCCGCTAAGTTCTTTAAGGGAATTGATAAGCATAAGACAGTAAGGGTTGTATCTCATCTGGATGCTGATGGCATCAGTGCTGCTGCAATATTAATCAAAATGCTTAATAGAACAAATAGAAGATATTCTATTTCGATTGTGCAGCAACTTAATGAGGAGAAAATTAAATCTCTTAAGAAGGAGAGATATGGTGTTTTTGTTTTCACGGACATTGGTTCTGGTCAGATAAGGCATATTGCTAATCATCTGAGTGATAGAAAGGTGCTGGTGCTTGACCATCATAAACCTGAGAAAGAGTTTTTTAAATGGAATGTGTCTGATAATATATTCCAATACAACCCACATTTAACAGATATAGATGGTAATGATAATATATCAGGTTCTGGAGTGGTATATCTTTTTTCAAGAGAAGTTGCAAAGAAAAACTTAGATATGGCTCATATCGCGATTGTTGGTGCGATGGGGGATATGCAGGAGGATTATGGATTCAAGCCCTTAAACAACCTCATTCTGCAGGCTGCAATTGAAACCAAAAAGATGAAAATAATTAATGGAGTAAGGATATTTGGAGCACAAACCCGACCTCTATACAAGCTGCTTCAATATTCTACTGATCCTTATATTCCAGGGGTTACAGGCTCCGAGAGTGGAGCGATAGATTTCCTGCATAAGATTGGGATTAATCCCAAGAACAAGGACGGAGGATGGACAAAGCTGATTGAGTTGGATGACAATGATATGAAGAAATTAGTGGCAGGGATAATAATGCTTAGAATGAATGGAAGTGTTGAGGATGCCCAGAAGATTGTTGGGCCTGTTTATCTTTTGAAGGATGAGAAGAAAGCTTCTCCTTTAAAGGATGCTAAGGAATTTGCAACTTTGCTCAATGCTTGCGGCAGGTTAAATATGGCCTCCTTGGGAATAGGCACCTGTCTGGGAGATCCTTTAACTAAAAGAAAGGCCTTGAATGCCCTTAAAGATTATAAGAAAGAGATTGTTGGAGCATTGAAATGGTATGAGAACAACCAGAAAAACAAGAGATTGGTCCATAATGATGAAGGCTTTATAATTATAAATTCAAAAGAAGAGATAAGAAGTTCTATTATCGGCACAATGTGCTCTATAATAACAAAGTCCAACAAAGAGGAGAATCTTAAGTTCATTATGGGCATGGCCAGAAATGATGATGAGGATACTACCAAGGTCAGCATGAGAACTACGCTTCAAAATGGTATTGATTTGAGCGAGATTATTGCTAGAATCTGTGATGGAATTGATGCTGAGGTAGGAGGTCATAAACATGCTGCTGGGGCTTTGATAAAGAGCGAGGATGAGCCAAAAGTCATTGAAAACGCCAAGAGGGTGCTCTCCAAAATAGCAATAGAAGAAAAGATGGAGATATAAACAATCTTTGGAAAAGAAAGAAAAGAATAAGATATAACAAAAGAAAAATTTATTCTACCCTAATTGGCACGAACTTGACTTTACGGAAGTTCTCGCTGTAAACAGATATTTGTATCCAGTAATAGCCCTTAGTAATCCAGAAAGGTATGTCTAATAAAAGAGTTACCGAATTGTCCTTGTTCTTCCTTACGTTAAACTTAGCCCTAGTGCTTCTTGAGCCTGCTCCATAAAGATATGCTACTGCCTCCACATTCTTAAAAGTAGATGCAGATTTAGAGATTAAATGCGGTTTAACTATTACGGTAGAGCCTGGCGTTATTCTACTTCCAGCTACAGGAAATACTTCTGCTCTGCTAAAGTAAACGCCATTTCCAAAATCATATAAGCCTTCATCTATCTTTCCATCACAGTCATCATCTATGTTATTCATAACTTCCTTTGAAGGATAAACCGCACCAATGCAATTGCTCCATTCCCCCCAGAAGCCTGAGGAGGTGCATTCTCTTATTTGATGACCCATCTTACAGGCGCCTACATCAGAATAGCCACAGGTTTGATTCTCGGTTTCACCGGGCAAGCAGTCAAAGTCTTCATCGGTCTCGCCGTCGCAATCATCATCTAGGCCGTTTGGCTCTTCTTCTTGAGGGAAAACAGCATCGCAGCCTACCCATTCGCCCATGTCGCAGCTCTCGGTGCCGTAAGTGCAGATGCCTACATCG
>CAZOKS010000056.1:0-3775 GCA_964580745.1 uncultured Methanosarcinales archaeon
AATCATGTTTCTTGATATCATCTTATTTTCCCTCCGGAAGAATTATGCCCTTCTTTTGGTGATATAAATATTTTAGTGGATGTTTTCTTTCTCCTTTTTATTCTTTTCGGGACAAACCCGTTTGACAGAAAAGAAAAAATGCCGAAAGTTTTATAAAAGGTTTCCGTATCCCCATTCTATCCCGAGAACTACTCTCAAAGTCATGCCCGAGGGTAGGAGGGAGGAGGACGATTGATATGGTAAATGTTAAGGATGCTGAGCAATTTATTAAGAAGGCTAGGGAAAATTCTAGAAAGAGAAATTTCAATCAAACCTTTGACATAATTATAAATCTAAGAGATATAGATATCAAAAAACCTGAAGAAAAGTTGGATTTCTTTACAGAACTCAAATATCCTGTTAAAAAGGCTAAGATATGTGCTTTAGTTGGTCCTGAACTAAGTGAGGAAGCAAAGAAGCATTGCGATACTGTTATACTTGCTAATGAATTTGACAAGTATGGAAAGGATAATAAGAAAATTAAAAAATTGGCGAAAGACCATGATTTCTTTATTGGTCAGGCAAATATTATGCCTCAAATCGCTTCTACTTTTGGTAAGATTCTTGGAAGAAGAGGAAAGATGCCTAATCCTAAAGCTGGAGGGATTGTGCCTCCAAATGCAAATCTGAAAGGTATTGTAGAGAAGCTTTCCAAGACGGTTAGGGTTAGGACCAAATCAGATGCTGCTATCAGAGTAATTATAGGAAAGGAAGATATGGATGATAATAAGTTAGCAGAGAATCTGGCTTGGCTTATTGACCAAGTCATCCACCATCTGCCTAAGGGAGAGGATAATATTAAGTCGATATTGCTAAAGACTACTATGGGAAGAGTAGTCAAGATACAATAATTATGAAGGTGAAGATTATGGCTCACGTGGCTGAAAAGAAAAAGAAAATTGTAGAGCACATTGAGAACGAAATCAAGGCTCATCATGTGATTGGCATTGTCTCTTTAGAAAATATGCCGGCTGCCCAGCTTCAGCAAATGAGGCAAAAACTAAGAGGGATAGCTAAGATTTACGGCGCTAAGAAGAGACTTATGAAGGTCGCTTTTGAGGATGCCAAAAAAGATAAGAAGGGTATTGACCAGCTTGAGAACTATCTTGATGGAATGGTCGGCTTGATCTTCACCAATGAAAATCCTTTCAAACTCGCATCAAGACTTAGGAAGAGCAGGACCAAGGCTCCTGCTAAGCCAGGACAGATAGCGCCTCATGATATAGAGGTTAAAGCAGGTCCTACTCCTTTTGCTCCGGGCCCAATCATAGGAGAGCTTGGCTCTCTTGGTATCAAGACTGGAGTAGAAGAGGGCAAGGTTGCTATTAAGAAGGATGCAGTGATTGTAGAGGAAGGCCAGGAGATTAACAGAAAGGTTGCTGAATTACTCACAAGACTTGGGATAAAACCCATGGAGATTGGATTGAACCTTAAAGCAGCCTATGATGACGGAGTTGTATTTGAGAAGGATATTCTCAATGTTGATGAAACAGAATATATTGATGGCTTAAAGAATGCTGCAAGGGAATCTCATTTATTGGCATTGGAAGTTGGATATCCTACTGAAGACACAATCAAGCCATTGATTTCAAAGGCATATAGGGAAAGCGAAGGACTTGCTCTATCTCAGGAGATATTTGTTCCTATGCTTATCAAGAAACTGCTTGCCAGAGCCGAGAGAGCGGCCTCTGCCTTGGCAAGCAAAGTATAACGGATTACAGCATAATGTGCAACAAAATAAACAAACAAAATAACGATTGAGGAGGATTAAAGATGGAATATATATATGCGGCAATGCTTTTGCATAAAGCAGGACAAGAAGTTAAGGAAGATAGTGTTAAAAAGGTGTTAGAAGCGGCTGGTGTCAAGGTTGACGAAGCCAGAGTCAAGGCGGTTGTTGCTGCCCTCGAAGGCGTAAATATTGACGAGGCCATCAAAGAAGCAATGGCAACGCAGGTTGCTGCAGCACCAAGCTCTGCCCCTGAAGGAGAGAAGGAAGAAAAGAAAGAGAAGAAAGAAGAGAAGGAAGAAGACGAGGGCAAGAGCGAGGAAGAGGCAGCAGCTGGACTTGGTGCATTGTTTGGCTAAGCCAGTTTTAGCAATAAAGAACTAAACCTTTTTATCCTTTAATTTTTTATTTTAGGACAAAATTGTATATTAAACCAAGTAAAGAAAAGCACTATTTTGATTTTCAAAAAAAAAGCGGGATGCCATAATGAGCGACGAGGAAAATACCAGCAAACTTATTGAAGACTTAGGAAGCATGAGGAAGGAGATTACAGAGCTAAGAAGGAAAGCAAAGCAAATCAGAGATGAGAAAGAAGAGAAGTATGCCCAGAAAGCTGAGGTAAGCAGAGAGATAAAGAAGGCTTTTTCTGAAATTAAGAAGCTCAAGAGAAAAAGAGACGAGTTGAGCAAGGATATAGTTGAGCTTAAGAAGAAAAGAAAGAAATTCAATGACCAGACAAGAGAGCTTATTAAAGAAATTAAAGAAATCAACAAGGAAAAGAAAGAGATGGAGAAAAAGCTTGATATCAAGGCAAACCCAAACCTGCTTAAAAAGGAATTGGAGAAGTTGGAGTTCAAACTTGAAACCCAGGTAATGCCCTTCGATAAGGAGAAGAAACTCCGAAAGGTTCTAAAGGATAAACAAAAGGAATTGGATGAGTTGTTGGAGAAGAGCGAGGTTTGGAAGAAGGCATACGACCTTTCTAAGAAAATTGACGATACAAAGGCAACCTCTGATTCTATACATCAAGAAGTTTTGAACAAGGCAAAAGAAATTCAGGAAGTACATGAACAGATAATCAATACTGCCAAAAGGATTGATGAGCTGAGAAAAGAAGAAAAAGCAAGATTTGATGAGTTCAAGAAGGTGAAGGATGAATTCATCAAAATCAATAAAGAATTGAAGAACAAATCCAAAGATACAAAGAAGATTGAAGGCAAGTTCTCCCAGAAGAAGAAAGAACAGGAGCAAGAAAAGCAGGAAGAGATGAAGCAGCAGCTCAAGAAGAAGAAAGAAGAGGTTTCGGAGAAGATTAAGAAAGGGATGAAATTGACAACGGAAGACCTTTTGGCATATCAGGGTCAGGAAGATTACGAAGATGAGCCACTTGATGAGAAGAAGCCCGAAAAGCCATAACTATTTCTAAAGGTAAAAAAGGCAAAGAAATCGAGTTACTATACGAATTCTGGAAAGCCAGACTCCTTAAAAGATACTGTTTAGAATAAAATGGGCCCGCCCAGATTCGAACTGGGGACCTCTGCCGTGTGAAGGCAACGTCATAGCCACTAGACTACGGGCCCTTTAAACTAATAATGAATAGGCAAATCGGAAAGATTAAATATTTTTCTATAAAATTGTTTAGCATTCTAACCCGACAATACCGAAAGGTTTATAAACAGTTTAGAATTCCCGATTCTGTGAAATCCCCGTCTAGCTCAACTGGCAGAGCGTTCGGCTGTAGATCCTGCTTTGATTTTTCCAACTATAGAATGGATAATATGAGATGCAGGCAGTTCTTTGCCTTGAGCAGTTACCGAAAGGTTCCCGGTTCAAATCCGGGGACGGGGATTTAACTGCCCTGGTAGTGTAGAGGCCTATCATGGAGCCCTGTCGAGGCTCCGACCCGGGTTCAATTCCCGGCCAGGGCGTTTACGGGCTGGTAGCTCAGTTTGGGAGAGCACTAGGCTTTTAACCTAGGGGTCGCGGGTTCAAATCCCGTCCAGCCTA
>CAZOKS010000057.1:0-3529 GCA_964580745.1 uncultured Methanosarcinales archaeon
AAACTCCTTTAACAGATAATATGTGGCGTTTCCAGCACCCCCTCCTAGGGGCGGGAATTCATAATTGAGCATTAAAATTCTCATAAGGGGGACCAAGAAACTGAAAATATTTAAATAATTGGGTTTTTAGCTAGAAAGAGAGATATGAAATATTCTGTTATTGTTCCGGTTATGGACGAGGAGAAGAACATCCGGCCTTTATATCAGGAGATTAAGCAGGTTATGGATTCTTTAAAAGGCGAATACGAAATAATATTCATAGACGACGGCTCTCAGGATAATACCAAGGAGGAAATCCTAAAAACAGATGCCACATTAATAGAATTACAGAGGAATTATGGGCAATCCGTTGCCTTAGACGCTGGTTTCAGGCATGCGAAAGGAGATATTATTATTACCTTGGATGGGGATTTACAGAATGATCCCAAGGATATTCCAAGATTATTATACAAACTGAATCAAGGCTACGATGTTGTGGCGGGATGGCGCTATAAGAGGAAGGATCCTTTGTGGATGAGGTTTATAAGCAAAACAGCGAGATTGCTGAGAGGGAAACTCATCAGAGACGGGGTGCATGACTCAGGATGCACCTTAAGGGTTTATCGCAGGGAATTCACAGAAAACCTGGAGCTTTGGGGCGAGATGCATCGATATATTATTGCATTGCTTAAAATAAGGGGAGCAAGGATAGCAGAGCTTAAGGTAAACCATAGAAGAAGGAGAGCGGGCAAGACCAAGTATGACTGGAAGAAATCCATGAAAGGTTTTATTGATTTGCTGTACATCTGGTTTATAGAGAAGTTTATTCAAAGGCCCTTGCACCTGTTTGGAGCATTCGGATTGGGCAGTATTATCTTAGGCATATTGGCTTTGGGATATGCGTTTTGGAACAAACTTCTAAAAGGTTTTGATCTTACTGATTCCGGCTTCTTTGTGATAGGATTCATGCTTGTAATAATGGGCATAACGCTTTTCTCCTCAGGCATTATTTTAGATATCTTGATAAGGACATATTATAATACATCCAAGCTGCAGCCAAGATACAGAATAAGGAGCATCAGGAACAGTAAAAAAGCCTAAGCCCGCCCTGATAATAAAGCTGGGAACAATTCTCTTTGGCATAGTTTCTTCTAAGCTTGGACAAGGCATAGTTATCCAAGAGGAGATAATACTCTTTATCAAAGTCTTGGGGGAAAGCGGGAACTCCGGTATACTTTTCAGAGCCATTCTGAAAGGTAGAGTCAGAGACATGCCCAGTCATTGAGAAAGGGATGGAATAATCGGGTTTGTGACCATAAAGATAAGGGCCTAGGGCCCAGCCGGAAACAAGCGTAATGTTCTTCAACTTCACTTTTGAGAAGAGGGCTTCATAATCCATATCAGGCATTGTTCTATCTAGATTATAAACCGGCTTGGGGAATAAGGTATATGGAGCAATAAGAGGATCAAAGAGAGTGGAAGAAAGGAGAACAAACAAGACCAAGCCAGAAAGGATTATCTTGGCATCAAGTTTCTGTGCAAGCCAATAAAAAAGATAGCCAAATGAGAGCATCAGAGGAAAGAACAAAATAAAGAGGTATCTTGTCTCAAATCTATCCAGCAATAACACACCAAAGAAGCTTATCAAAGAGGGAAGATAAAGATAAAGGAACAATCTCTTGTGCTTAAACAATATAAAAAGAATCCCTGCCAACGCAAAATACAAGGAATACCGCATATTAGCCATTAAGAAACTGAATGCCCTGGCCAAATGCCTCCAGAAATAATCAAAGGAAATGTTATTAGCAAGAGAAGCAATACTTGTTAAAGCAAGCAGGAGGGTTGCTATAACAAGCAGGGATATAAAGAGCTTCTTGTGTTTTATCCTTTTTTCAGAAAGCCATTTTATCCAAGAGAATAATAAAGGAAGTACAAAGAAGAATGCCTGAAGATGAGTCTCTAATGCGACAAGGAATGCGATTGTAGCAAGAACCCTTTTCTTGCGGAGAACAAACAACATCTCTAATGCAATTAAAAACATAAGAAAGAGGTAGAACCTGGACTGCTGGGAATACAGTATAAAAACAGATGATAAACAAGAGAGCAGGGCGAGTATCCAGGGAAGATACTTATTTGAAAGTTCCTTGCCAATCAGGAAAAGCACATACACGAAAGCAATCCCTATGATAATGCTGAAGATGCGGAAAGCATATAAGCCAAGGAAAGAGAAAGGTAGAGAGAATAAAGCAGATGCATAATGGAAAATCAGGGCGCGCCCATAGAAGCTTCCTGAAGGAAGCATAGGCTTGCCTGAAGAGAGAATAGACTGCATAACAGAAGCGGATATCTGTTCATCAATCCACAATGGCTGAGAACCAAGAAAAGAAAACCGCAAAAGAGCTGCATAAATAAGAATAATCCATATCCAATTTATCTTGGCGATTCTATGCTTAAGAGAAACTCCTTTTCCTTTTTGAACCATTTAGCAAACCTTCTTAATCCTTCATAAAGGGATGTTTTTGGGTTATACCCTAATAACCTTTCCGCTTTGCTAACATCCGCATATGTGCAATATACATCTCCTGGCTGCATTTCCTTTAAATTCTTTTTGGCCTTCTTGCCCAAATGTTCTTCCAATATTGAGATGAAATCCATCAGTTTTATTGGATGGGAATTGCCAAGATTAAAAATCTCATAGTCAAAGGAATGGGTGATCGCCAGGATTATGCCATCCACAATATCCTCCACATAGGTAAAATCACGCTTCAAATCCCCATAATTATAAACATCAATGGGTTCATCCCTCATTATCTTGAGGGCGAATTTAAAGTAGGCCATATCAGGCCTCCCAAATTCACCATATACCGTAAAAAAACGGAGTCCTATCATCTCAATCCCATATGTGTGATGAAAGGTATAGGCAGCCAACTCAGCAAACTTCTTTGTTGCAGCATAAAGCGAGATAGGATGATCCACATTATCGCTTTCAAAGAAAGGGACCTTCTTTCTATTGCCATATACAGAAGAAGATGAGGCATATACTACCTTTGGAATACCGAGCCTCTTGGCAAGCTCAAATATGGAAATGGTGCCAAGGCAATTGCTTTTAGCATATGCCATTGGATTGCTCAATGAATATCTTACGCCTGCCTGTGCAGCCAGATGCGCAATAAGGTGTATATCTTGGTTTTTTAATGAGGAATAAAGAGCATCAAAGTCAGCGATATCCTGCTTGAGAAAATGGAAATTTCTATGCCTTTTAAGAATCTCAAGCCTTCTCTTCTTCAAAAGGGGATTGTAATATTTGTTAAGATTATCCACGCCAATAACCTCAATGCCCATCCCCAGCAATTTTTTAGAAAGATGAAAGCCGATAAAACCTGCCGCGCCAGTAACTAATATCTTCATAGAAGCAGGATTAAATAATACCCTTAAAAGTGTTTATTTGCTAGATAATATATGATTTAGAGAATGAAACCGCTCAATTGGAAGTCGTGGATTGAAGCAAAAAACTAATTCTGAATTGACAAACCCAGGTATAACTATTGAG
>CAZOKS010000058.1:0-3176 GCA_964580745.1 uncultured Methanosarcinales archaeon
ACGGGGAAGAAGATGGTTTAAGCAGCCTGAAACATATTATATTCTCTGCTCACAGTATCCCTTCACGTATGACCTTTTCACACATGATAGAGGTTTTGGCTGGAAAGGTAGGAGCTCTTTCAGGAAGATATATTGATGCAACTCCTTTTGCTAATGAGAATATTGAAAGTTTAAGGGAGGAACTTTTCAAGCTAGGGTTTAGGGATAATGGTGTGGAAACATTCTATAATCCCATAACAGGAGAAGAGATGGAGATGAGAATCTTTGCAGGCAGTATGTACTACATGAGACTCAAACAGTTAGTAGCTAACAAGATTCATGCAAGAGCCAGAGGTCCAATACAATTGCTTACTAGGCAGCCTACCGAAGGTAGGGCAAAACAAGGAGGCCTGCGACTTGGAGAAATGGAGAAGGATACCTTTGTAGCGCATGGAGCTGCCATGGTGCTTAATGAGAGATTTAGTGCTGACTCGGTAAAGGTGCCTGTATGCGAGAAATGCGGGATGTTTGCTGTTCATGACAGATACAAGAATAAGCATTACTGCCAGGTTTGCGGGGATAATGTAGAGGTTTCGTATGTAGAGATTAGCTATGCTTTCAAGCTTTTCAGCGATGAATTAAGGGCTATGGGGATAAACACCCATTTTGGCTTGAAGAACAAATACTAAGAGAATAGATTATGGAAAGTATGATATTGCTGGAGGAAATAAAGTTTAAATAAGGTGATCAAAGGATGGATGATGTTAAGATTCCTATACATAGGTATGTAGATTCGATAAGTTTTGGTGTTCTTGACCCGAAGACTATTCAAGAGATTGCCACTGTAAAGATTGTTACACCTGAGCTATATGATAAAGAGGGGTATCCTGTTGATGGTGGCTTGATGGACACAAGAATGGGAGTTATTGACCCTGGACTGAGATGCAAAGTGTGTGGAGGGAAGATTCATGAGTGTCTTGGTCATTTTGGTTATGTTGCCCTAGCTCGCCCAGTAATACATGTGAAGTTTGTCAAGATTATCTATAATCTTTTGAGATGCACTTGCAGAGAATGCGGCAGGGTTCTTATTTCTGATGAGAAAAGGAAGCATCTTATGGAAGAGATTAATAGGATTGAAGAGGAAGGCACAAAAAGCGAGATGGTTTCCTTAGTTTCCCAAATAATCTCTAAGACAAAAACATCCAAGAAGTGCCCTCACTGCAAGGCTGAGCAAAAGAAGATTACACTTGACAAGCCAACTAATTTCCTTGAGAATGATAAAAGGATTACTCCCATAGAGGTTAGGACAAGGCTTGAGAAAATCAAAGATGAAGACCTTAAGCTGTTCAGAATAAATCCCAAGACTGCAAGACCTGAATGGATGGTTCTTACTGTCTTCCCAGTAGCGCCTGTTTCTATGAGGCCTTCCATCACATTACAGACGGGTGAAAGAAGCGAGGATGACTTAACACATAAGCTGGGAGATATCGTGAGAATTAATCAAAGGCTTTTTGAGAATATTAATGCTGGAGCTCCTGAGATTATTATCGAGGATTTATGGGATCTGCTTCAATACCATGTTACAACATATTTTGACAATAGAATCAGCCAGGTTCCGCCTGCAAGACATAGAAGCGGCCAGCCTTTGACTACTTTGAGCGAGAGGATTGTATCAAAAGAGGGAAGGATTAGACATAACCTTGCTGGGAAGAGGACTAACTTCTCTGCGAGAACTGTAATCAGCCCAGACCCTTTTATCAAGCTGAATGAGGTTGGAGTGCCTCAAGCTATCGCAATGACCCTGACTGTTCCAGAGAGAATTACGGAGTGGAATATGGAATATCTCAAGAAGTTTGTTGAAAGAGGCCCTTCAAAATATCCTGGAGCGAATTATGTTGTAAGGCCAGATGGCCGAAAGAAGAAAATAAACGATGAAACACGAGAACAACTACTTGAAGAGATTCAACCGGGTTATAAAGTTGAGAGGCATTTGATCGATGGGGATATTGCATTGTTTAACCGACAACCATCTCTCCATAGAATGAGTATGATGGCTCATAAGGTAAAGGTTTTGCCTTACAGAACGTTCAGGTTAAACCCTGCCGTATGCAATCCTTACAATGCTGACTTTGACGGAGACGAAATGAACCTGCATATCCCTCAAACAGAAGAAGCAAGGTCGGAAGCTGAAAGGTTGATGATTATTGAGAAACAGATGATATCTCCAAGATATGGATTATCTGTTATTGGAGTATTGCAGGATGGAATAAGCGGGAACTATGTATTAACAAAGCATGTCAAGCTTCCAAGGCATAAGGCCGCTGAACTATTGGGGCAAGCAGGATTGCTGGATTATGTAGATAAACTTCCAAATAAGAAAGAATTAGATGGTAAAGAGATTTTTAGTGTTCTCATACCTGAAGATTTCAACTTTAAGGGAGATTGTAAAGATCCTGATGAGCCAGAAGTGATTATTGAGAAAGGAAAGCTCAAGAAAGGAGTAATGGATAAGAAAAACCTAGGAGAGGAATCTGGATTTATGCTTAGAGAAATTAACAAGCAATACGGGGATAAATTCGCTTTGGAGTTTATTGGCAATACCTTGAGGCTCGGCATTACAGTGCTTATGTTCTACGGATTCTCAGCGCATATCAGTGATGCGGACCTGCCTAAGAATGTAACAAGGCTGATTGACCAAGAGATTGAGAAAGCAAAACAGGATGTCGATATATTAATCAAGAAATACCACGAGGGAACGCTGGAGCCGCTAGCTGGGAGAACATTGAAGGAGAGTGTTGAGTTAAGGATTTTAGAGAGGTTGAATAAGGCGCGTAACAAGCTTGGGGATATTGTGAATAAGAACTCTTCTAAGCTCACTCCAAGTCTTATTATGGCAAGAAGTGGTGCGAGAGGTAACCTGCTTAACCTAACTCAGATTACTGCCTGTGTTGGCCAGCAAGCATTAAGAGGAAAGAGGATTGAAGGAGGCTATAAGGGTAGAACATTATCCTGCTTTGGCAAGAATGATTTGGGCCCTGCCGCAAGAGGTTTCATTGAGAACGGCTTCAAATCAGGAATGAAACCCTATGAATTCTTCTTCGCGGCTATGACTGGGCGAGATTCATTGATGGATACTGCATTGAGAACACCTAAATCAGGATACCTATATAGAAGACTTTCAAATGCTCTCCAAGACC
>CAZOKS010000059.1:0-3060 GCA_964580745.1 uncultured Methanosarcinales archaeon
TAATGATTAGGGATGCTAATCTTGGTAAGATTGACAAGGTGCATATTCCTTCACATCCTTTGGATGTTTTGGCGCAGCAGGCCTTCTCTTTTGTAATAAATGAGAGGCCAGGGATTAAAGAGCTCTATAATCACTGCAGAGGAGCCTATCCATACACCAACCTAAAGTATTCGGATTATATGTCTGTCATCAAGTATCTGGCCGGCGAGCATGATGAGTTAGGTAAGAAAAGAGTATATGGTAAGATATGGATTAATGATGACAATACCTTAGCGCCGAGGGGAAAACTGGCGAGGATGATTTACCATACAAATGTGGGAACCATTCCGGAAGAAGCAAGGATTGTTGTTAAGAACAGAGATGAGGTTATTGGTTATATTGATGAACCTTTCTTAGAAAAGCTTAGCAGGGGAGATGTCTTTGTTTTAGGGGGCAATACCTATATGTTTCGATATGCAAGGGGAATGACTGCTCAGGTTAGCCCTATGCCTACCAGACCGCCAACGATTCCAAGGTGGTATTCTGAAATGCTGCCTCTCAGTTACGAATTGGGCAAGGATATTTCTGTTTTTCTTGAAGAAGTAAGGGATAAGATTAAGCATAAAAAGAGTGATAAAGAGATTATTTCTTTCATAAAAAGCAAACTTTTCCTAGAGGAAGAGAGTGCTAAAACCCTTTATTACTACATATTGGAGCAATACAAGGTTGCTGATGTGCCCAGCATAAAACGTTTTGTGATTGAAAGGTATAAGTCAGAGGATTTGCACTATGTTGTTTATCATTCCAGGTTTGGCAGGCGGGTAAATGATGTTCTTTCAAGGATAAGTGCTTACGTGCTTTCACACGAGAACAAGACAGCGTTAGATATTGCTATAACTGATTATGGATTTACTCTTTCTTCCACAAAGAGGATATCTAAGATAAACCCTTTTCCACTATTCAAGGATTTAGATGTGTGGGATATTGCAGAAAAGGCGATTGAAAATACAGAGATTCTGAGGCGGAGATTTAGGCATTGTGCTGCCCGAGCTTTAATGATTTTAAGGAGGTATAAGTCAAGCAAAAAGAGTGTAGGCCGACAGCAGGTATCTTCAAAGATTCTGCTGAGCGCTGCCCGCTCTATATCTAAGAATTTCCCTATCATCAAAGAAGCCAAGAGAGAGGTTTTGGAGGATGCGATGGATGTCAATAATCTTAAAGAGCTAATAAAGTTGTATAGAGAGGGAAAGATAGAGATATTAGAAGCTAACAACAATGTTCCTTCACCGTTTGCCTTTAATCTCCTTTCCCAATATGCCTCGGATTCCATAACCGCAGAGGACAGACATAGCTTCATGATGCGGCTTAATAGAATGGTTCAGGCCAAGATTGCACTCGAGGAGGGAAGAAAAACCAAGAAGCCAATATATTATGAAGCAGAGGAGAAGGATAAAAGAAAAGAAATGCCTGAGAAAGAAAGGATTCGGATGAAGTTTACCAAACGAGCCGAAGAGGTATTTGTTAACCCTCTAATAAAAAGAGAAATAGAATACTCATTCTTTAATCCTGAAGCAGAGCTGTCAAAATACACAATAAACTGGATAAAACAGGTTTTAAGCACGAGTGAGAAAGCATGGCCTGATGAGATTATTGAACATCTTAAAGAGCTTCTTAAGAAGCACGATTATTCGGGTTAAATCCCCGCATATATATTTCCTCCCACAGAATAAGCATAAGAATAATTGGCTTCTGCATAGTAATATGTAATGTTGAGGGGGATATCTCGCTTGCCATCAAAATCGAGATTATCACAAGGAATATTTACTGAAGCTTCCTGAGTAGGAGAAAGGTAAAAGCCGGTTTTGTTATTATAACCAGTATCATCATCTAACCCATCATTGTCTGTACATTTTAAGGGATTTGAATCCACCCAGCTACAATTGTTTCTGGAATTGTCGGAGTCATTAAAAGCAATATAACAATCATCTACTAAGCTTCCCTGATTCTCTAAATCTATCCTATATATTATAATTGGCTTAGAAAAGGTGTTTCCTATTTTAAGAACAAGTTCATCTTCGCCATCAGGCGCCAGCTTGAAATCCTTGCATTCAATTCCCAAGTCAAAATCACAGGAATCCGGCTTGAGGTTCAAAGGGTTAAAAGCACCATAATTATATAGAACTCCAATAATAACCAGAGCAGACATTAAAGCCCAACCATATGTCATCAAGAATTCCATTGCTGCCTGGGACTTATTCCTATGAGATTTCATTCAAGCACCGCACCTCTTATAAGATAATCATATTAAAAACCACTCTCTAATGGGATTTAAAGGAAAGAACTATTTAAAACTTTTCAAAAACAAGAAATAAAAGCTAGCCCAAGAAGTTGATATTATTACTTTTCCCTTTAAGGGATAAGATAATTCAGAGTTAATACTAGAGTTTGTTTTCCATTCAACCTAATTCTTACTGCTTTATATTAAATACTGAAAAAGAAAAAAATAAAGTTAAAATGTTAAAGCATTAAGATGTTGTATATGCTCTGGCTAAGAGCTCTCCTGTTTCGGTGTGGTTATAAGTACTATCACTTGTTGCCTTGTAGTAAGTAAGATGGATATTTGCTTTGGCCTTGCCCTCATAGGCCGTTATATCATCGCAAGGCACGGTTGCTGCTCCAATTTGGGAAGAGCTCAAATACCAACCGACTTTGTCGTTGTAACCGCCAGTACCACTAGAACCATCTCCACAATACTCATCGGCCTCTGTAACATTGCCACATGCTCCCTCAGTAGTAAAATCTAAAGTACAATTATCAAAATTGCCTTCTGTATCCTCAACCTCAATCTTTAAAATTATCATTCCTTCGCCTTTCCCATTTGTAAATCTTAAAGCAACTTCACTTGAATTCGCGTTTACAAGGTAATCCTGACAATGGAAACCAGTAGGAAATGTACATTTCTCAGGCAAAATATTCTGAGGATTTAATACTCCAAAGTATGCTAACGCGCCTAAAGCCAGCAAAACTACCATTATTGCCCAACCATAGGTCATTAAGAACTCCATTGCAGCTTGAGATTTT
>CAZOKS010000060.1:0-3010 GCA_964580745.1 uncultured Methanosarcinales archaeon
CTCAAATAGATAGATTCAATAGATGAATCCTTAACATATTCAGACATTTCTGAATCCTTTATTGAGGAAGAATCTGGGAAATAAAAGGATTGGTTATTGTGAAGTTTATCTGCCAATTCCTCGTGCTTTATTTCTACGGTACCGAAATCCTCGGGATTGATTTCCTTGCCTTCAACAAACAGATAGGAGAGGTTTAATTTTTTCTCTCTAATCTCCCACACTCCAAAACCAAAGAAATCAAGCCTATTTGATGCAAATTTTCTTATCTTTGAGTATGCTTTAGAGATTCTTTCTGGCTGCTTTAGAGAAGCGAGAAATCCATTCAAGCCCTCTACAATATTGCGAGTAGAAACTGCAGTGGGACGTATAACAAGAAGATTGCTTTCCTTTTGCCTTAAAGAATCCATAGGTATTAAATCAAAATCAAGATTATAACCAATTGAATACTTCTGGATAATCTGCTCTATTTCTGTAGGGACATAATTAGAAGGGGCTGCATCTATCTTTTTTGCCAGCCAGTTATCCAAATCTTCTATGGAACCACCTAAAAGAGAGGTATCCGTGCCTGAAGAAACGCCAGTAATTCTTCCATCCTCAAAGATAAGCTCAATTTTGTCTTCTAAAACCATCGTCTAATTGTTCTTTGGAGCTATCAGGTCATTTATATTTTTTGTTCTTTTTAAACAACACTTTTCCACATAATAGAAAACCAACTATACTAAGAAGAAAATAGCTAAATATCTACTGAGAATTTCTTTTAAATTGCTGATATCTTTGATAAACAAGCTTAAGAGAATAGATGCAATCGAGATAAACCCTTACAAGTATAACCGAAATTCTCATTACAAGAGATATTGGATTATCTAATCGGCTTTTTGAAGGAGTAACAAATAAAAAGTTATTAATATGATGAATGATTGATTACCTGCGAGGCAAATGTTAGACATTAAGTTTATTGTGGAAAACCCTGATAAGATTAAGAAAAATCTTGAGAAGAGATTTCAGGATGAGAAAAAGCCACTTGTAAATGAGCTTATTCAGGCATATTCTGAGTGGAAGGAGCTCAAAGGCCAGATAGATGAGCTAAGGCATGAAAGGAATGTGATTTCTCAGAATATTAATAAAGCTAAGAAGGCAGGCGAGGATATCTCTTCCTTTGTGAAGAAGGCTAAAGACCTTCCTGATAAGATTAAAAAGAAAGAGGAGGTCGCCGAGCAGCTCTGGAGAAGGATAAAAGAGATTCAGCTTCAGATACCCAATATTCTCCACGAGTCTGTGCCTATTGGTAAGGATGATTCCGAGAATGTTGAAATCGCACGATTTGGTGAACCCTATGTGCCTGATTTTGAGGTAAAGAGCCATGTAGAAATCGCAGAAAAGTTAGGGCTTGCAGACTTTGACGCTTCTGCAAGAACTTCAGGCAATGGCTTTTTTTATCTAAAAGGAGCTTTGGCGTTGTTAGACCAGGCACTCATTAGTTTTGCCCTTGATTCTCTAATAAAAAAGGGTTATACCTTTGTATTTCCTCCACATCTAATTAGAAAAAGAGTTTGCGAGGGAGTCGTGGATTTTGACTTTTTCAGGGACATGATATATAAGATTGAAGATGAGGACCTTTATATGATTGGCACGAGTGAACATCCTCTTATTGGCCAATTCCTTGACCAGGACATCATGAAGGAAAGATTGCCTATTAAAGAGGTTGGGCTAAGCGTATGCTTCAGAAAGGAGATTGGCAGTCACGGAATTGACGAGAAAGGTCTTTTTAGGACGCATCAATTCAACAAGGTCGAGCAGATTATAATCTGCGAGCCAGAAGACTCTTATAAATACTATGATGAGATACTTCAGAATTCTGTTGAACTGTTTAAAAAGCTTAAATTGCCTATCCGCATATTAGAGTCCTGCTCTGGAGATTTAGGAGAATTGAAGTCAAAGGGAGCTGACATAGAGGCCTGGTCCCCAAGGCAAAAGAAGTATTTTGAGGTATGTTCTGTAAGTAATCTAACTGACACGCAGAGTAGAAGAACCAATATAAGAGTTTTTGACGGCAAGGAGTATTATCATCCCCATACTTTGAATAACACTGCAATCGCCACTTCCAGGGCAATGGTTGCTATACTAGAGAACTATCAGACAAAGGAGGGAACTATAGTGATTCCAGATGTTCTAAGGCCTTATATGTTTGGCATGAAAGAGATAAAAGGCCCTGATATCAAAGTAAGCTAAAAAATTCAGAAAGATTTTTATATACCCTTCTCTTTAATGAAATAATATGAAACTCGTTTGCAGGTATTGTCAATACAGGTTTGAAACGAAAAAAACCTTTATTCCCAGGCTTTGTCCCTATTGTGGCCAGCAAGGCACGCTTGAGAAAGAGAAGGATGCGGACTCATTACTGCATGAGGTTGAAGAGGATGATATTTAATTCTTAAGGGCTAATTCATCTCTTCCAGCCAGCTCCCATCCCCTACCATGCTCTTATGAATCTTGCCTCTTTGCCAATCCCTGATTATCTTCTTGGCTGCTCTATCCAAATCTACTCTGCCTCCTGAAACAAGATAATTAAACTTTCTAGCCAACTCTTCCAGGATTTCCTCACTATCCTTTTTATTCGTTTGGCAGTCATAAAAATCCAAGATATTTTCCCTTTGCTCCAAAAGCAGTTTCTCTCCAACCAATATAGGGTCCTTCATCTTATTTGGGTCTAGGCCGCCTATAACACCCAAAAGGAATTCATCCTGATTATCAAGAGGAACCATGCCCGGAGAATCAATTAATCTAATCTTTTTATTTAAGGTAACATACTGAAATCCCTTTGTAAATCCGCTCATAGGGCTTACCAAAGCCCTCTTTCCCCCTCCTAAGGCATTTATGAGCGAACTCTTGCCTGTGTTTGGATACCCTACAACACCAACAACAGCCTTTTCACCTTTAGAAAGTCCAATAATTCTCTTCTTAAGAATAGTTATGCCATAATGTTTTATTACTGAAACAAAAATACTTGGCT
>CAZOKS010000061.1:0-3003 GCA_964580745.1 uncultured Methanosarcinales archaeon
AGGCATATCCTCTGGGTCTACTATCAATCCAACAACCCCTTTCTGTCCATGCCTTGATGTGAATTTATCTCCAATCTCTGGAATCATCGGCTGTCTTAACTTTACCTCAACCAACTTATGCCCTTCTTCATCCTCTGTTATAAAGACGCTGTCAATAATACCTTCTTCTCCATGCTTTAATTGTTTGGAAGATTCTCTCCTTCCCTCACTTATCAGGTTGTATTCGTCAGAGCTGGAAAGGAATCTTGGAGGGCTGGTCCTGCCAATAACAACATCTTCCTCCTTAACCTTGGCTTCAGGATAAATAACCCCATCATCCTCCAGGAATCTATAATCCTTCTCAGACTTATATCCTTTAACTTCTTTATCAGGAATCTCAATCTTATCGTGAAGCCCTCCGGGATACCTCATCTCTTCTGCAATAACTGGTCTATAATAAGTGCTTCTGCCAAGGCCTCGATTGATTGAACCTCTGTTAAGCACAACCGAATCCTCAATATTGTAACCATGGTAATTGGATACTGCGATAACGAAGTTTTGGCCTATTGGGTGTTTATGGAACCTTGAGATATCATGCATTACTGTTTTTACGATTGGTTTTTGCGGATATGTTAGCACATTAACATCCATATCTGTTCGTATAGGATAATTCGCAATATAGACTCCAATGGCCTGTTTTTGGTTTTTAGCACCCATAGAAATTCTCGCACCAGGCGAATAGTTGCAGAACGGAACAAGAGAACCACATAAACCGAGCATAGCAAAAGGAACTATTTCGAGATGCGTATGCTCTGGACTTAAATCTTCTTCATAGAACGCAATTAATGCTTCTTCTTCCTCATTGGCATCAAGGTATTCAATAATTCCTTTCTTTTCAAGGTCTTCCCACTTCAGCTCTTTCTTTTTGAGCTTCTCCAGATGCTCTTTGGTAAGCAATGGCTTTCCATTCTTGACAATGATAAGAGGTCTTCTTAATCTTCCACTGCCAGTTTCAACATAAACTGCGTTGGAATCCTCGTCATAAGTAAGGTTTACCTCGCCGGATAGGTTATTCTTCCTTCGTTCTTCTCGTGCTTTTTCAACAAACCTCTTAGGGTCATCAACTTCCCCGATTATATTTCCATTGATATAAACATCTACCATGAGTATCACCATAACCTCTTCATTCCAAGATTTTCAAGGGTTTCAATTGTTTTGCTCTCGCTAAATCCTTTTGAAACAGAACCCAAAAGCGCAAGGTTCTTCTTCAATCCAATATTAGTGCCTTCCGGAGTTTCAACAGGACAAAGCCTGCCAAGATGGGTACTATGCAATTCTCTGGCTTCAAAGTTCTCTTGAGTTGCTGAAAGAGGGCTTACAACCCTTTGGAGATGGCTAAGGAATTCAAAATAATTCCATCTTTGCACTCTTTGGCTCACACCTTTTCTTCCTCCAACCCAGTTTCCAGTTGCCATGGCACTGTTTATCCTGGAAGATAGGAGTTTTTCTCGAATGATAACATTAACAGAAGGGCACTTGCCTCTCTTAACAATCCTCTGGAAGTTATAGAGCATGTCATTAACCAAAATTCTAAGGTTTACCCTTAACAAGTCCCCCAGAAGGTCGCTGGACATCTTGAGCCTTTTGTTCTTGTAATGGTCTTTGTCATCTGGCTGGAGCTTGCCTTTCAACACCATGAGATACTTTCTAATGTATTTGCAGGTATTGATAGCCTTCTTCATCCTGCTGCTTTCCGTTGTGCCAAGATGAGGCAGATAATAATTGTCAAGCATGTTTTCAGCTCTTTCTATCCTGATCTCTTTGGATTGGGTAATACCCACAAGCTTCGAAATCCTGTCCAAGGCCTCTTCCCTTGTTTTTATTCCAGAGGCCTCATACAGATTAGTAACAATCTCATTGAATCCCTCAGGGAAATCAATTGCCTTGACAATCTCCTGGTCGTTAGTCATTCCCAACGCTTTCAAGAGAACTGCGAAAGGAGCTTTTCTTACTCTGGTAAATGAGAAATAGATTATCCCGTCGCTATATCTCTCCACGTTGTGAGGTATCTTAAGGGCTTTATGTTCAGAGAAAACCCTGCCTTTATACTCCCCTGGACCAGTACTGTTACTCTCTACCATAAAAGTATTTTGAGCCAAATCCTCAATCTTAACAATTATTCTTTCAGTTCCGTTGATTATGAAATAACCGCCTGGGTCATCTGGGTCTTCTCCTTTCTCAATCAGCTCTTCTCTACTGAGTTTGCTCAACAGGCAGTATTTAGACTTAAGCATAATAGGCAGAATCCCTACTTGCGTTTCAAAGCTCTCAGCCGTTTTTCCATTGATTTGAGAGCTCACACTGATAAACATAGGCGCGCCATAAGTGAGTTTCCTAAGCCTTGCCTCGTGAGGATAAAGGGTTCTTTCAGAGCCATCTGCCTCTACAATAGTTGGCTTCCCAATCCGGATATTGTCAATATTTATCTTAAACTCATCCACATTTGGTGGAATTATAGTTGGCTCGATCGGATTGTTCTCTTTGGCAATTCGTGTTATCTCCTCATCAATAAACTTGTTGAAAGAATCAATGTCAGATTGTACAAAGCTTGCTCTTGAAAAATAAGCGCCTAAAAGCGTATTCTTCCTTTCCTCAACTGTTGTTTCATTATTAACCATTTATAACCACCCTGTAATAATAATGCACGCCGGCAGTAGGGCTTTTTCTTATAATCCTAATAACATCCCCAATCTTGACCTTTAATCCTGAAAGTCCAGGATCGCTTTTCTTTATGGAAGGTAACTGTTTCTTAGAAACCCTATATTTCTCTAAAAGCTTCTTTTCCTCGCTTGCGCTAAGGACTTCGTGCTTAGAATAAAGAATATGTTTCGTTACATCAAAATCTTTTTTCCCCAATCTTATGCACCCCAGATAAAGAGTATTATTTGAATTTCCCAATTTTAAACAGGTAGGCTGGACGGGATTTGAACCCGCGACCCCTAGGTTAAAAGCCTAGTGCTCTCC
>CAZOKS010000062.1:0-2737 GCA_964580745.1 uncultured Methanosarcinales archaeon
CCTGCCCATAATCTTCTTATCTTTTAGTTCTATGCTTATTTTCTTAAAATTCTTCTCCAGGGCATCCTTGTGCTCTTCATTCTCCTCATAGGCTTCAAAAAATGAATACGCCTTGCTCATGCTCTTCTGGAGCCTTCTTAGTACTTTTTCAGTCCTGTCAAAACCGAAAACAAGGAAAGGCTTTGTCTTGCCTTCAGCAATATAATTTTCGATAAGCTTGTTTGTAGTCTTGATGATATCCATGCCTTCTTTGGCAATATCCTCCTTGTCTTTTTCGTGATTTTTTATCTTGAATGATAGCTTATCAAGATAATATGAAAGGACCTCTGAAAACTTGAGCGAAGTTATCTCGGGACCAAAAATAATCAGGAGCCCGAATCCGCAAAAAAATGCACCAAGGGCAGCAATCTGATACATAAAGGAATCAATGAAAAAGACAAGTGAAAGGATGATAAAGAGTATCATGAAAGCAATAAAATTGAAGCTCTGGATGAACTTGTTTTTCAGAATGATTCTTTCGATTTCCTGCAGTTCAGACATAATAAATCTAAATTTGGTTTATGCTATATAAATATTTTGAAAGAGCAAGTTAAAATAATTTGTAAGATTTGAACAAGAGGGGCTACGCCCCTCCTGACCTCCCCTGAAGATTATAATTTAAGAGAGAGCACGGGAGAGACATCTCTCGTTAAAGTTATTAATGAAAATAAGTGTAGAGCAGGGATAAGCCACCTTCTGTCAATCCCCACGGACGGATTGTCTTAACATTAAACTTAGCCCCAGATTGGGTTGCTCCGGGAAGGGCTCACCGTTTCATCCTTTCCCCAAAGACCGTCAGAAGGTTAGCTAAGACCTGTCACCAGGTCCTTCGCGTTCATCATCCTGCTTTGAGGCGGTCTCGTTTCTGAGTGGTTGCCCTCGGTTTCCCGAGCTTGCTTCAGCAAGTTCCCTTTTTTAGGAGGGTGGACTTTCCTCAGGGCTTGCGCCCCGGAAGTTAAGTTCTGCCCTACAACGACTAGAAATAGAGACTCGGTTATATAGTTTTTGCAAAGACCTGCCTTTGCCTTGGACCGTCGAACTCACAGAAGAAAATTGACTGCCATATCCCGAGCATTAGTTTACCATCTTTAACAGGAATGATAACAGAGTTGCCCATCAGGCTGGCTTTTATGTGTGCCAGGGAGTTTCCTTCACGATGCTTAAAGTCCATATTAGGCACAATATTGTCTAAAGCAGAGATTATGTCTTGCCTGACCGAGGGATCTGCACCTTCGTTTATGGTGAGTCCTGCGGTTGTATGTGGACAGTATATCTGGCAGAATCCTTCCTCTATATCAATCTTGATCTTATCTGTAATATCAATGAATTCTTCTTTTTTGGTTGTGCGTATATTTAGCTTCAATTCGTCTTGAAGTTTTACTAATGTTTTTATATTTATATTAATTTCTCAATAATATGTCGGAAGAATCATTTTTGCTCGTTTCCCTAGAAGAGGCTAAGGCAAAAAAGCTTGCCCAGGTTCTCAGTAATGATACGTCCAGAAAGATTCTGGACTATCTTTCAAAAAAAGATGATGCCACTGAGACAGAGATCTCTGAAAAAATGGAGATACCTCTTTCGACTGTGCATTATAACCTAAAGCAGCTTGTGGAGGCTAACCTTGTGAATGCGGATGAGTTCCACTATTCAAAGAAAGGCAAAGAAATTTTGCATTATACTCTCTCGAACAAATACGTCATAATCGCTCCCAGGAGCACAGAAAAGCTGAAAGAAAAGCTGAAGCAGTTCCTTCCTGTGGTTGCTGTTATCGGAGCAGCATCTTTGGCAATAGACCTTGCTTTCAGGGAGAGGGCACCAGAGATGCTTATGGCATCAAGGGATGTAATGCTTGAGGAAGCACCAGCAGGGGCAAGGATGGCTATTGAAGAATCCGCAACTGCTCCTCCTAATTATGCAATATGGTTCCTCATAGGAGGATTCTTTGCATTGCTTGTGTTTGTGCTTTGGAATTCTATTATCAAGAAAAAATAACTTCTCAAGAGTGAAACATTAATTTTAAAAACATTGTCCTTTACTTTATTTTCATGCCTATTCCTGTTATTAAGTTCGAGAACACTACGAAGAAGTTTGGGAGAAAAAATGTTATTAACCGAATCAATCTTGAGATCCATCCTGGAGAGATTTTCGGATTGATAGGGCCGTCAGGAGTAGGGAAGACCACTTTTCTGCAGACACTTATCGGGTTTCACACACCGAATGAAGGCGATGTCCTTTTTTCTGTGACCGAGGAAAAGAATCCCAAGCTCAAATCTATATATCGTAATCTTGCTGATGTGAAGAAGGTTTTCGGGTATGCTGCCCAGCAGCCCTCTTTCTATTCGCAGCTGACTGTATACGAGAACCTTGACTATTTTGCATCTCTCTACGGGGTCGGCAGCAAGGTAAGGAAAAATAACATTACAAAACTCATAGATTTCATGGCACTCACCAATGCAAGAAACACACTAGCCCAGAATCTTTCAGGCGGCATGAAGAGAAGACTCGATATAGCGTGTGCCCTTGTTCATAATCCGAAAATATTGATATTAGACGAGCCTACATCAGATCTTGATCCGGTTCTTGCGAACCATATCTGGAACCTAGTGAAAAAGATTAACAAGAAAGGAACAACAATTATTGTTGCAAGCCATCACATATCTGATCTTGAATCTATTTGTTCAAGGATCGGCATACTGCT
>CAZOKS010000063.1:0-1425 GCA_964580745.1 uncultured Methanosarcinales archaeon
GTTGTCTATTGAGTATGTCTCTAATGGAGATAATTTAAGTGCGTCCTCAAGCTTGGGAGGCAAGATTGGGATTGTGGGAGATAAAAGGATATCATACTTTCCAAACAAATCTCTAAATTCCTTGATTATTTTCGTTCTAATCTTTGTTGCCCTGATATAATATGCATCCCTGTATCCTGCCATTCTTGCAAAGGTTCCGAGCATGATTCTTCTCTTGCTTTCTTTATTGAAGTATTTGCTCCTGACATTAGCAAAATATTCGTTGAAACTCTTCCCTCGAGGATCCTCCTGTTGCCCATATCTTAATCCACAATATTTAGCCAGGTTTGTAGATGCCTCAGAAGTTGCAATCAGGTAATAAACCGCCACATCATATTTATAGGTAAGAGGCATTGAAACCTCTTCCACCTTGAAACCTCTTTTCTTTAGCTTGTTAATAGTATTTTTCATTGCTTTCTTTATCTCGGGCGCTGTCCCTTCTCCCATAGTCTCCTTTATCAAACCTATCTTGAATTCTGAATAAGATTTATCGAAATCAAGACCCTGTTTTAATGAGGTTGGGTCTAATTCGTCTCTGCCTGAGACATAGGGCAATACAGCCTCAATATCCTTTACTCTTTTTGTCATAAGCCCTATCTTGTCAAGTGAGTTCGCAAATGAAATTAAACCGAACCTGCTTATCCGTCCATATGTTGGACAGAACCCAATTACGCCGCAAAAGGAAGCAGGAGTCTCTATAGAACCACCAGTGCTTTCCGCAATAGCAACATGAGGCAGGTCGAGCTTAGCAGTAATAACTCCACTTCCTCCACTTGAACCGCCCGCAGTTCTCTCTTTATCTAAGGGATTTCGTGGAATTTCATATCCTTTGCCCACATTTATATTAAAACCCCCAAAACCGAACTCGTCCATACTTGTCTTTCCAATAATTATTGCACCAGCTTCCTTCAGTTTTTTGATTATTGTAGCATCAAACACCGGCTTATACCCCTTTAATATCGCCGAACCTGCTGTTGATTCTACCCCCTTAACACAGATATTGTCCTTAACTGAGACTAGTGTTCCAGCAAGAGGGAGCTCATGACCTTTCCCAATCAGAGCTTTTACTTCCTTAGCTTGCTGAAGGGCATAATCTTCAGAAATAACATTCATGAACTTAAATTCCTTATTGTATTCAGCAATCTTCTGAAGGCTGTTCTTAACAAATTCTTCTATGTCTTTTTTTCCACTTAGAATCTCTTTTACATGTTCAGTTATCATTCTATAGGCCTCGGTCCAATGATTTGATTATCCTGAATGTTTTTAGCAAGAGAAAGTACATCCTTTTTTTCCTCGCACAAATTCTTATCAGCAACATCTTCTCTCAAAATATTCTCAATAGGGATTGGTATGAAAGAACTCTCTTCATTTTCAACATCTACTTCA
>CAZOKS010000063.1:1525-2694 GCA_964580745.1 uncultured Methanosarcinales archaeon
ACGCCATATTTAAAGAACTTGGCAAACCATTCCACTTCTTGGTAATTCATTCTTTTATCCTTTAGGTTCTCAAGTATTTTATTAAATCGGTGTTCTCTTTGCCCACCTGAACTCAGTTCTATCCCTTTATAATACAAATCAGTGGACCTCGCCCATTTTGGATCCTCATCAAGCTTCATAACATAAAAAGGTTTAATACTAAAAGGAAATCTATTAATGAAATAAAAATCTGACTTGAATTCTGTCTTTACATAATCTCTAAGAATCTCTTCTGCTTCAGAATCCAAATCTTCGCTTTCATTTATTTCTTTTCCTCTCTCTCTAAGAATATCATATACCTTTGGAAAACGCAGCTCTGGGAACGGCAAAGAAGGGACATTTAATTGAATTCCCAGCTCTTCAAGGTCTTCTTTGCATTTTTCTTTGACTTTTTTGATTGCAGCCTGGATTAGCTTTTCCTCAAACCTCATCACTTCAACCTCATCCTTAATAAAGGCAAATTCCACAGCGCAAACTCTATGTTCACAGAGATGTTTTCTGGTGTGAGATTGTTCTGCTCTCCATGCAGGTCCTAAATCAAAGATTTTCTTGAAACCGCCCGCTATAGTTAGTTGCCTATGAAGTTGAGGATCCTGTCTGAGAAAGGCTTCTTTGTTGAAATAAATTACAGGAAATACCTCTGAACCAGATTCCGAAGCCATCCCCAGCAGACAAGGAGTGAATGTTTGAGTGAATCCATGTTTAAAAAGAAATTCTGTAAATCCTTCAACAATCGTTGACTGAACCCTGAATATTATTTGTTGCTTTCTCTTTCTTAAATCAAGGGGACGCCAGTCATATCTTACTTCTGGCCGAGCGGAGTCTTTCTTTTGGTTTATTTGTATAGGAAGCTCTTTATCCGAATCTGAAATAATCTTCATCTCAGAAGGTATGACTTCAATCTGTTTTTTATGGCCTTCAACAGCTTTTCCTTTAACAGAAATAGCTGTTTCCTTATTCAACCTCTCAAACAATTCAATCAGATTATTTGGAGAATTCTCATTCAGAGTAATCTGTATGATTCCGCTGGAATCTCTAAGCTGAATGAACTTAATCCCGCCCAAGTCCTTCAAACCTTGAACCCAGCCTTCAATTAAAACATTCTCCATCGGCTTTGAAATGTCTTTTAT
>CAZOKS010000064.1:0-2676 GCA_964580745.1 uncultured Methanosarcinales archaeon
TGCAGAAAGCAACTAAGTTATCTAAATTTTCATATAACCTTATTATTGAAATATTGTCTTTCATGCCCTTAGCATATGCAATAATCTTTATTAAATCAGGATTAAGTTTAGACATCACTTGATAAAGCGGCAAAAGTTCATCATAAGAAGGGGTTTGATTAAGATTATGATAAGACAGAATTACCCTGACCTTCTTTTTCCTTGCCAGCGTTATAATTTCTTCAACAAAAGAAGCAGAGAGCTCAACATCTATAAATAATGGCTTTATATCTAAAAACCTTTTAAACAAATCAAACCTCTCCTCCTCTCTAATATCCTGAAAACCGCCTTCTTCTTTCTTTCGGATAGTTATAATAAGCCTCGAAGAGTACCCCTTGAGAAGCCCTATCTTATTTCCAACATTCTTGAGTTTCTGCGAATCAAAAGCATCCACTCTCAGTTCAAAAAGGTCAATCCTTTTAGAATTATCTGACTTATCCATAACAGCAAGAGCCTCCTCCATGCCATCTGCAACCACACATCCTACAATTTCAACCATTGCGGATTTCCTCCAGTGCCCCTAAAACAACCTCCTTCTCCACTTCTTTGATAACCGGCTTTCCAATCCTTTCCAACAGCACGAATACAGGGTTTCCTTGCCAGGCCTTTTTATCATTCTTCATTAAACTGAAGAGTCTTTCAGGACGAAAGGAATGGTTTTGAGGCAGATTAAATCTCGCAAGCAGATGCTTGACCCTGGTTGAATCAAAGCCCAATAAAATCTCAGACATCAACGCACTCGCCATCAAACCGATTGAAACCGCAGCACCATGCGAAATTTTGTAATCAGATGCTTTCTCAATCGCATGAGCCACAGTATGCCCAAGATTAAGTATCCGCCTTTTACCCTTCTCTCTGAAATCCCTTTCCACAATTGAGAGTTTAAACTCTATACATCTTTTAATGATATCTACCGAAGGAATCTCTAACTTATCTATCTCGGACACCCCCTCATATATCCTTTTATCAAGCAGAGCATACTTGACCAGCTCACCCAACCCATCCTTAAGCTCCTTCTCCGGCAAGGTTTTAAGAAACAAAGGGTCTATAACAATAAAATCAGAATTATAGAAAGTGCCTAAGAGGTTCTTGCCCTTGTAATCCAAACCAGTCTTGCCACCGATAGCAGCATCAATCTGTCCAAGCAAAGTAGTAGGTATCAAGCCCAAATACGTGCCTCTCATATATGTAGAAGCCACGAAAGAAGCAATATCAGTAATTGCACCTCCCCCAAAACCAATTAGAAGTGATTTTCTGGAGAATCCCATAGAAATCAGTTTATCACAGATACTCAGAAAAGTATCTATGGTTTTGGCCTCCTCCCCATCCGGAACAATTATAACCGCGGCATCAACCTGCTCTTTCAGCACATCCCAAAAAAGGTTATAAACTTTCTTGTTTGTGATTATTGCTGTCTTGTAAGGAGAAATATCATCTATAATACCTTTAATTTCCTTTAATCCATTCTCTTTGATGATTATATTATTCATTTTGGATTAAAGCCCATTATAACCCAAATCCTTCAGCTCATTAAGGAGATTATCAAACTCTTCAAAGCTCAACTGCTGATGTGAATCTGAGAGAGCTTTATCAGGACTAGGATGAATCTCAACCATCAAGCCATCAGCCCCTACCGCATACCCGGCTCTTGCCAATGGTATTACAAAATCTCTTTTCCCAGCCGCATGAGAAGGATCAACTATGATTGGAAGATGACTTAATTGCCTGACTACAGGAACTGCAGAAATATCTAAAGTAAATCGTGTGGAATCCTCAAAGGTTCTTATTCCTCTTTCGCAAAGAATTACATTCTCATTGCCCTCCTTCATAATATACTCTGCAGCAGAGAGCCATTCCTTTATAGTGTTTCCGAATCCCCTCTTCAGCAGGACTGGATTCCTGACTTTGCCTACTTCCTTCAACAAATCAAAGTTTTGAGCATTCCTTGTTCCCACCTGAAGAACATCAATAAACTTGGAACACAACTCTACCTTTCTTGGATCCATTACCTCGCACACCGTTGCAATCTCGTACTTGTCTCCTATTTCCTTGAACCACTCCAAAGCTTCTTTACCTAAGCCCTGAAACGAATAAGGAGATGTCCTGGGCTTAAACGCCCCTCCCCGCATCGCTTTAATACCTTTCGCCTTTAAAAATTCAGCCGTCTGAATCAGCTGTTCCTTGCTTTCTATCACACAAGGCCCTGCAATAATCTCAAAACCCTTCCCAAAAACTGCCCTCTTTACCTCAATCACAGTCTTACTCTTATTCTTTTTAGAGAACAAAAAAGACGCCCCTTTTCCTTTATTATGCTTATCTTCCATCTTAAACCAACTTCTTCTGGAGGTTTGTGGTATGGTTAAGCTCCACAAAACCCTTTTTCTCCAGTTTATCCTCATCCTTTGAGACAGACACCTGAAGGGTTATCGCCCCTAAATCTCTTGCTTTTTCTTCCACCAAATCAACTATTTCACTAAAATCCACTTCTTCCCTATACATCTGCTCCAATCTTATCTTTTTTATGAGAGCATCCTCCCTTTTAATAGAATAATGCAGCTCTACATAGCCAATCCTCTTTCCTTTATCATCCAAAATGAAATAAAAATACTGGAAACCCTGCGGATTCAATATGTTTTG
>CAZOKS010000065.1:0-2159 GCA_964580745.1 uncultured Methanosarcinales archaeon
CAATAAATGCTTTAAAACGGGTATGGAGTTCATCCTGGGGTGGACTCTGTAAAACTCTATCTTCCTTTTCTTCTCCCTAAACTCTTCTTTCTTCTTCTCTTTCTCTACTTCATCTATAACATCCCGGTTGTAATAGAAAACAATAACACCTAAAAGTATTGTTAATATGCTTAATTCAGTAACCTTAGAAGAGATGAACTTGGCGAAATCAAACGAGCCAATAGCAATAACAGCAAGCATAGCTAAAAAAAGGTATTTGTAAACATCTTCCTTGATAAAGACATCCCTTTTATTCTTGAAATGCTCAAGAAGAAGCTTTACCCCTCCCAAAACACATGTAACGATAAGAAAGACCATAACCTCAAGACCAAGCCAGAAGACATTGACAAAGCAAAAAGCCAGAAAAAGCAAAAAAACAAGATTCACAATCCTGTGGATATCCCTGAACATACGCCAGGGAATAGAAGAAACAACAAGCAACATAAATGAAGCAAGCAGAAAAGGCCATACCCTGTCTTCTAAGCCAACAAACACAAAAGGGCCCTTTACCCAAGCAAATATCTGCAAGCCCAGCAAGACCAAAAACACAACAAAAAACAGAGACCTGTACTCTTTTAGATTCATATTTCAATAGTTTTTGATTACCCTTTTATAAATTTTATCAGATTATGCCCTTTCAGCTTCTCTAAGCCTTGCCTTACTTAAGAAATCTTTTTAAATATTGTTATTAACGCTATTCAAAATGGAAAAAGTGTCAATCTTAGGAATGGGCTATGTTGGCTTTCCTTTGGCCTGCGCCGTAGCGAAAACAGGAAAATACGAGGTCGTAGGTATAGATATCTCTGAAGAAAAGATAAACAAAATCAAGAAAGGCATTTCCCCTAAAAATTCTCCAGCAGAAATCTCCACATAGGAATAACCTTGATTATATGCTTCCTATGTTTAAACTCATCATCCTGATCGTATGTTAATATAATTCCTTTTTTAATATTCAATCCTTCCATAGCCTCAACCAAACCCTCAATCTCTCTCTTGCGGTTCTTATCATTCAGCTCATAGGTAACCTGGACAGCCCCTGCTAATTTTCGCTCTCTCTGAAGTATAAAATCGCATTCCTTTCGTTTTTTGAAATAGAAAACATCAAAGCCTCTTCGTTTAAATTCCTGCATCGCCAGAGATTCCAGCAGTTTCCCCTTGTTTCTGGTTAATGTTGTCGAAAGCAAAGTGTGGAAAATATTGTCGCTGAGATATACCTTCTTTGGATTCTGAATCCTAACTCTTTTTGAATATGAAAATTTCTCAATCGCGAAAACAAAGAAGGCTTCTTCTAAGTGCTTCAGATATTGCGAAATCGTTTTTTTGCTTACCCTTATTCCCTTGTTCATTAAACTCTTCTCGAAGGAACTTACAGAAAAAATGCCCGAGTTAATGTCTATGAGATAAGACATCAGAAGTTCAACCATTTCAGTGTTCTTAATCTGATGCCTTTCCACCACATCCTTATAAAAGGTAGTATCAAAGTAAGAATTCACAATCTCCTTCTTGTCTATCTTGTTTTCTCTCTTAATTATTTCAGGATATCCCCCGTACAAGAGATATTCATCAAACAATCGCATTAGTTTTCCCTTCTTGGCAGTATATGAAGTTGTTTTTTTATATTTAAATTCCCTAAACCTTAAAAACTCTCTAAAGGAGAAATTAAGTAAAAGAATGCTTCTATACCTGCCTCTTAATTCCGTAGCAATCTCCTTTGCCATCAACTTAGATGAAGAACCGGTAATAACAATGCAATACCTCTTAAGATTATGCAATCTCCTCACAAATCTGCTCCATTTGTCTATCTCCTGTATTTCATCAAAAAAGAGATACTTAAGCTCTTTGTCGCTCAATTCCTGATGAGCTGCAAACATGTCATCAAGTTCCTCATTGCTAATTCCCGTAAGCCGATTATCCTCAAAGTCAATAAAGAGAATCTCATCTTTTTCGCTTCTGCCAAGCAATTGTTTTATTTTATTAAACAAGAGATAAGTTTTGCCCACTCTCCTAGGCCCAGTTATCGCCACAATGCTTTCCTTCTCTATCTTAAACTCTGTGTCTCTATCAATCATATCAGGCAAGTCCCTTTCAATCCACTCACTAATTATTCTTTTGAATATCTG
>CAZOKS010000066.1:0-1966 GCA_964580745.1 uncultured Methanosarcinales archaeon
AGTCATGGTTGATTATGAGGGCAGCTATGTGGTATGCAATTTTGGAAAGCCAGACTCTCAATCGGCGTATTCTACCGCTTTAAATCTTGAAACAGAATATATATATGTAGATACTGCTGATGCGCCTGTTCATGTCACTTTCCTTAAACAATAAAAGATAGAAGCTTTTCGAGGAACAACAGAAAAATATAAATACTATCATTCAAATAGGTTAACAATATAAGCTTGAAGGTGGATACAATGAAAGGTTATTATGTTTTTGGTGTTCTGCTGGTATTATCTATTCTTTTAACAGGGTGCGATTCTAGTGGAAAGGAAGATGAAGGTTCTTCTGAAAGCGGTTTTATCGGTGGAACGAGCGGGCTTGTTTTAAGATGGCTTTATCCTGATAACGGTTATTCTTTATTAGATGATGGTAATAGCGAGCTCTCTTTGGAACTTCAGATTGAAAATCTCGGAGAGGCTGATGTTCCTGGAGGAAAAGCAGTTGTTTCCATCTCCGGAATAAACCCTAGGGATTTTAATCTTCAAAAGGGAGACTTAACAAAGATTATTGAGGATGATATCAAAGGAAGGTATAAGCTAGATAAGGAGGAAATGGATGGGGGAGTTGCTGTTGTTTCCTACCCTCCAATGAAATATCTCCCAGAGGTAAGCACTGATATGGATATGCCTCTTATCGCAGAGATTTGTTACCCATATAAGACAAAGGCTGAGGCGATTTTATGTGTTTCTGAGAACCCTGTAAATTCAAATGTTTGCAATCCTACAGGTTCAAGACCTGTATTCTCTTCAGGTGCGCCTATCCAGATTACTAATTTCAAACAACAAGCTTATGGAGAAAACAAGTTTCTGATTACCTTCACAATTAAACATGCAGGCAATGGAGAGATATTTAAGAGTGGAGAGGGTTGTGATTCTACTGAATACTCTTCGAGAGCGGTTGTAAATGTCAAGGTAGGCAACAAAGAAGAATGGGGTTGGAACAAAATTAATATCGATTGCAATGGCAATACAGCAGGTCAACCCTTCACGCAAAGGCTTACCTATGGAGATGAAGCAACTGTTAGATGTAAACTAGATATCTCAGATACCTATACGGGAGATTATGTAAGGGTATTGCCCATAGAATTGGAATATGATTATAGGGAGAGTGTTTCCACTACCCTCAGGATAACATCTACTGGTCTTGCAGAAGAATAAAGGACATTGTTTTTTATATCTCTTGTTTTTTCTTAGACTTTCATTTTGGTTTCTTAGAATGAGGTATGAAGATTAGTAATTATAATGACGCAATCTTGGCGAGCAATGCTTCAAGCTGAATGATAGGGTCAGAACCCTCAATTAGCCTAAATTCTACTTCTCCACAATACCTTATTATGTCGAGCTTATCCCTGTCTTTCAAATCTTCCATGGTAGTAATTTCCTTTTGGATTTGCTTAATTACATCAATTCCAGAAAGCCCATATTGAAGCATTGTGTCTATTAATTTATCTCTTGCCTTAACAAATTTCTTATCCTTGGCAAGCTTGATTATGGCTTTTATCTCCGTTGGTCTGGCCATAGAACCTATTGAATAGACAAGCTTTTCATCAATCTTGTCCGATAAGGCGCTGCAGGCCTGCATTATATTCTCTAATCTTCTGCAGTCCCCTTCACAAACCTTAAACAAGGCTTCTTTTCCTTCTTTAGTTACCTCAATAGCTTCCTTCTTGGAAATATTGTCAATTATGCTGAATATGTGCTCTTTTTTAAGCGGCTTAAACCTGAAGAGAGCACATCTTGACTGAATGGGATCAATAATCATGCTGGAATAATTGCACGCCAATATAAACCTGCAGGTCTTGGTATAGTTCTCCATTATTCTCCTTAAAGCCTGCTGAGCATCTCTCGTTAGGGCATCGCTTTCATCGAGGTATATAATCTTAAAAGGAACGTCTCCAATTGCTCTTGTTCTGGCGAAGTT
>CAZOKS010000067.1:0-958 GCA_964580745.1 uncultured Methanosarcinales archaeon
ATATGAGCGAACAAATCATGTTTTTGGGCACCTCAGGCGATCCTATAGCGGTTTCTAAACAGCTTAGGAAATCTCACGGCATTCTTTTGAGATTGGGAGAAACAACCTTTTTCTTAGATCCTGGGCCAGGCAGCATGGCAGACGCAATCTCAAAAGGTTTGAATTTGAGGGAATTGAGCGCGATTGTGCTTTCTCACAGGCATTTAAATCATGCAGGGGATGCCAACGCAGCAATCTCAGCAATGACTTTGGGAGGGTTAGATAAGAGAGGAGTTTTGATAGCATCCAAAGAGTTAATAGAAGGCTCGGAAGACAAGCCGCCTGTAATAGATCCTTTTTTTAAAAAAGCGGTTGAAAGGATACTTTTCATAGAGGATAAGAAGAAAGTGGGTGTAGGTAATGTTGATATAGTTGCAGAAAAACTCATCCACGATGATGAAACATTTGGCTTTAAGTTCTTCTCTCATTCAATTTGCTTCGGTTATATGTCTGATACAGAATACTTCTCAGGCCTTATTGAAAAATTCAAAGGCACAGATGTGCTCATAATAAATCTCCAGAATCCCTTTAATGTTTCCTCTTCTTATCATTTGAATGCAGAGGATGCAGTTAAGCTCATAAACAACATTAAGCCATCCCTAACGATTCTAACACATTTTGGTTCTAAGATGCTCAACGCCGATCCAATAATCGTTACAAGAGAGATAAGGCGGAAAGTAGAAGGGGAAGTAATAATGGCCAAGGATGGTTTGGTAATAGAACCCAGAACATATGCCTTAGGCTCAGTCCAGAAACGATTAAAGTATTAATTCTTCTTACAGGGTTCACTATTCTTTGATAGTCAATAATTATTAAATACTCTTCTTGAAGAATACCAAATGTATAGAGAGCGTTTCTAGGGGGATTTTCAGAATGGGGTTATTCGGTTTAGGAAAAAAGAAGGATATTAATCCAGGAG
>CAZOKS010000067.1:968-1709 GCA_964580745.1 uncultured Methanosarcinales archaeon
AAGATTGAAGTATTAATTCTTAGTGTAGAGTTTACTATTCTTTAATAGTCAATAATTATTAAATACTCTTCTGGGAGAGTATCAAACATACATTGAGAGTATTTATAGGGGGATTTACAGAATGGGGTTATTCAGTTTAGGAAAAAAGAAGGATATTAATCCAGGAGAATCTATGGACTCTAAAAAGGACAAGGAGGAAAAATCAAAGCATCCTAAGTTCACCTTGCCTAAGAAATCCAATAAAGAAGAAGATGAATCGCAGATGTCTAATCAAGAACCTTCTTTTGAAGAGGACTTGAAATGGGATGAATCCTTGCCCGGGTTTGACCAGAAGGAAAAACATGATATGTCTTTACCTTCTGATGATTCAAACGAGCTTGACAGCCTTGCTTCCGATGCTGGCTTAAACCTTCCAAGTCAGGAATATGAGAAAGAAAAGCCAAAACAGGAAGGATCAGAGATGGAATCTCAACAAGCTGATGAAGATATCTCTTTCCCCTCGGAGTTCCCAGAAGATGTATTGTCTGATGAAACATCCAAGGCTCAAACACCTCAAGTGACCCGAGCAACTCAGACACCTCAACCTCAAAAGAATAAGGACGCTCATAAACCAAAAAAGATTGTACCTGAAACATCTTCTCAACCTTCTCCATCTTTCAGGATTTATGTAAAAAACAACAATCTTTTTATTCCGCAGGAGGGTTATCAGGAATTCTATTCAATACTTGACGATGTTGAAGC
>CAZOKS010000068.1:0-1696 GCA_964580745.1 uncultured Methanosarcinales archaeon
CTGAAATACTTGCCAGAGTTATAGATAATGTCAAATTTTAAAACCGTTCCCCGTGGTATTGCCTCATAGGTAAAAAGGGCTCCTTCTTCTGCTGTTCCTGTTTGTGGGTCAATGCTTACTGAGGTTCTTACCTCAAGATTGCTGTTGACGATTTTAGGAAAGAGTTTATCAGATACAAGCACAGCCCTTTGTTTGATTTCTTCTGGCACCGGAAGATTTGTTAAATCTCCTTCTCCTTCGCCTTTTGGCAGCATTAGCCAGCCAAAGTTAAGCCTTTCTTTGTCTTTGAGCTGTTCTCCCAAAGGATAAAACCCATCATCTGGAACCTGGAAGTGTGAATTCAAGCCCAAACCTTCTAATGCCATAGGTGAGGTTACCCATACTGTGCCTGCCAGCGATGCAACTGGAAAGAGAAGAATTTGTGCATCAAAGAATTGAGCCAAGCCTTGCATGCTGCTGCCTGTGCCTTTTGAGAAACCATAAGGAACGCAGACAGGACAGGCTGGCTTTACACTTCCACAGTGTTTTTCTCCACCTTCTCCACCGCGACCTGCACAAGAATATCTGTTGGTTTGCATGGCTGTATACGCCCTTGCAGGCCCACTCAAGCTTGTACCCGGTATCTTTGGGATATTGGTTCCTGGCTCTCTTATTATGGACAAATCTACTCTTCCCAGCCTTGACCCACCTGCCCCAATATGGATTGGATCAAGGGCTATCCCCAAATATGTTTTAGGTTTAAATATGCTTTCACTCATAACTAAACCTCCTGTTTTTCAGGTTTTGTCTTTCTTGCCTGTAAGTTCCAGTAAAGACAAATATTTAATAAACCGTTCTTCGTTGCCTGGAATAATTTATTGAATAATTCATCATCTTTCTGAGGAGATAACCTTAGGATATTTATAAGAGCAGATTTTACAAAATCTTCCCATACGGAATCTCCTTCATAATCTATGCGCCTTTTCTCCACTTCTCGCCATAAGCTATAAAGCTGTGAAATTCCGATATTTTTTGTCCTTAAAATATTTTGAATATCACCCCAGAGTTCGTCTAACCGTTTAATATCATCAAGAGCTCTTAAATTTTCATCAATCCTAAACCTGTCGGCAGCGTTTTCAAGAAAAACCATTTTAAAGAAAGAGGGCTCTATCTCAATATAGTCATTTTCTTGTAGCTCTTTTACATGAACAACATAGTCTCCATTTCCCGTGTAATCAAAAGAATAATTATCTCTGTTTGGATTCCCATTATTAATTCTGATATACGGATGCCACTCGTCTTCTTGATCAGGGTCACCTGTAGAATAAGAGATCTTCCAGATTAGAGGGACAGGAGAATAACGGGAATCAGAATCAGGTTGTAGAGTTAATTTCTTTACATATTTACCAAGTCTGCTATCTTGTTCATCAGTTATTGACTCAACTTTGGCGCTTATTGTTTTTGATTTCTTTTTGAATGCCTCTATTAATCTCTTTCCTGCATCCATTACTACATAAAGGGCTGTTCTTTTGTGAAAGCCAATGATTCCCAAATGAAAGGGAAGTCTATCTTTGACTTTAGAAAATTGTATTTCATACTCTTCAAGAATCTTCTTTGCTATATCAAAGGCATCATAAGCGGGGACAAGCACCATAAACTGGTCAGGAAAATCATAGATTTTTGTGTAGGGCAAATAATTTTGAAACTTTTCATCGGC
>CAZOKS010000069.1:0-1622 GCA_964580745.1 uncultured Methanosarcinales archaeon
CTAAAATGAAGTTAAATAAAATCCAATATTTTGGCTTGTTAGGACTGCTAGGATTTCTTGGAATTATTACCCATTATTACGGTTTTTTTGGCTTTTATGGCTTCTTTGCATTCTTCGGATGCAACCTGAAAAAAGACAAAAAATCAATCTATGCTATTTACAAAGCAGGCTTCAATAGTTTTATTGTGGGATTGTTAGGCATTAGCGGTTTGATAACGGCTCTTGCTACAAAAATAGGGGTTGCTTTGTTGTCTTTAATAGTTTCTTTGATTTTTATAGCAATGATTCTAACCTTTGTGTTATCCTACTCTGCCAACAAGAAAAAAGGTTAATAGAATGAAAACAAGAATTAAGGAATACCGGGCAAAACACAACATGACTCAAAATGAGCTGGCAGAAAGGGTTGGAGTTAGAAGAGAGACTATTGTGTTTCTAGAGCAGGGAAAGTATATTCCCTCACTGAAGCTTGCTTATGATATTGCAAAGGTATTTAAGGCAAAGATTGAGGATTTGTTTATTTTTGAGGAGTAGATTCCCTATGATGAAATAAGTTTCTTGCCAATTTTATAACCTACTTTTTCTGCTTTCTGAACCCATTTTGCTCTCAACTTTTCGCTTCCTCTCATCCCTCCAGCAAAGAGCATTTTAACTTTTCGGCATCTGAAGAGTTTGCATAATAACCTCAACATAAGCCTTGGATATAGGGTCATTCCCATTACGTGGTTTATGGGAGATGGCGCGCCAGAAGCGCACAAAACAACTCCTTGCTTGTGTTTAACAGGTTTTGCTCTTGGAGAGGGACCAAATCTAAAGGTAACCAAAGTCAGGCATCGCTCTAAGAATCTCTTCATTGAGGAACTTACAGAATACTCATATACGGGTGAGGCTACTACAAGAACATCACAATCGAGTGCTTCTTTTTTAATCTCTTCTGCCTTATCATCAATCAAGCATTTAGCATTAATTAGAGCTTTATCCATTGTACAGGTATTACAGCCATTACAGAATTTGATATCGGAATCAAGCAGATCAAATATTTTAAGGTCAAAATCTGGCTTAACTGATGAGATCCCCCGTTGAAATGCTTCAATAAGCTGATGAGTCATTCCCTGTTTGTCATGGGTTCCATCTAAAACTGCAATCTTCATTTTGTGTCTAAGAGACATAGAAAGGAATTTAAAGTTTTCTAAGGATGACAAGGACATGGACATCTTTATTTCATGGGTTGAAGGGATGGGAGATGATAAAAGAGCATTAGAAAAAGTAAGGAGAAGTAGGTTGATTGATGGTATAGAATCTGGTATGAACGATGGTGAAGCCAAGAGAATAAGGGATTTCGGCATTGAGGTTTCTCTTCATAATCCTATTAGGGAAGTTACATTTTCTCTTGAAGATCCAAGGATTAAAGAGATTCTAAAGGAAAGAAAAGAAGAAGTTCTGGATTTTAGAGAAATTTCTTTCCCTTTCATAGGATTTCATACTGGATATCAAGTAATTCTGTTTAACAGCATGCTGCAGGCAAACCCTATTAATCAAATTTATAATAATGTTAAGTTGATAAAGAACTTATTGAACAAGGAGATTGCTTTTGAGAGTGCACCGCTTGAGAAAGATATGCTTGA